>JASJYE010000194.1 GCA_030123645.1 Candidatus Hydrogenedentota bacterium
TGTGCGTCCCGAAAACTGATCCGCCTTTGTTATCAGGCCTCGAGCTGCTCTCCGTTCGTAGCGAGGGTGTAGTCCGCCAATGTGAGGAATGGCAATTATGTTGCCTTCTCCGATGGCCTGAATCTTCCTGCCTTCTGGCGCGTCCATCTCCAATGATTGATGGACGCGGTAGTGGTTGTAATACTCGAAGTACTTTTTCAGAACGCGAAGGTGTAGCCGCCGAAGAGATTCATGAAGCGGTGCAGGACGGTCGGCGCTTGGTGCAGGCATCCGGCGCTGCCCCAGCCGTAGGAGCCGGCGAAGATCGACTCGTTGCCGTGATCCCGGCGCACCCGCGAAAGCTCGTCGCCGACGAGGTCGAGCGCGCGCTCCCATGACACCGGCACGAAGGGCTCGGCGCCACGGCCCGCGCCGCCACCGCGCCCCCGGTCCTCGAGCCAGCCCGAGCGCACGCACGGTTGCTGTATCCGGGTTGGGTGGTAGACCGCGTCGGGGAACGATTGCGAGAAGGGCGACGGGTGCGGGTCTTTAGCGAAGGGATGGATTCCGACGATACGACCCCCGGCCACCTCGACTTCGAAGGCGCCCCAGTGCGAGGAGTGTTGGACTCTCGACGATCCTGAAGAGGACACACGCACCGTCTAATCCGCCGCGATACCCTTCAACACGTCAAAGCGCCCCGAGAGGCCTGCCTGTGCCATGATCTACCTCGCTTGCTTCTTGCCGGTTACGCGGCCGAGTTGGTGTTCCAATAACCAGGAAACCTCGATGTCGACAAAGCCGGCGGCTTCGAAGTAGGACGTGAACTCCGCGCCGGAGTTCACGCGGCCCATGAACCTTCCGTGCGTTACCCCTCCCAGGTTCATAAGCGCCGGATCGAGCGGACCGGTCTTGTCGTCGTTCAGCATGTAGTCGATGACCATGCCGGTGCCACCGGGCTCGAGGGCGTCATAGGTCCTCTTCAGGATATCGATCACCTGGTCGGGCATGTACCCTTGGAGCGGCGTGATGAAGGAGATCAGGTCGCAGCCCTTCGGGTAGTCCGTCTCCAGGAAGTCGCCGGGACGGATGTCGATGCGATCCTCGAGCCCGTGCTTGGCCACGAACTCCTTCGTCACCTTGATGACGTTGGGCTGGTCCATGACGATCGTCCGGAGCCCGGGGTGGCGCTCGCAGGCGGCGATCGAGTAGCAGCCCGAACCACCGGCCCAGTCGAGCCAAAGCTTGAAGCGCGAGAAGTCGAAGCGCTTGGCCAGGCGGTGGGCCAAGGAGATCGACGCGTTGTAGCCGGCCGTCGTAAAGCGGCGGGCGGACTCCGGAGTCGCCATCAAGGCTTTGTAGTGGTTCCCAACCTTCGCCTTCTCCTCCTCGTTCGAACCCGTCAGATTCTCCACCAGACTCTTGCCCCCGCCGAACCCCTCCCCGGCCTGGTAGACGAGGTAATCGCCGAAGTAGGTCGGGAGGCTCTTCACCAGATAGCGTTCGACGTCCGGCCGGTTCTCGTAGCGCCCGCCCTTCTCGCTGATCAGATCGAGCGCCTTGCAGACGATGAGCAGCCGGTCCGCCGCCTCGGGGTCGACGCCCGCCCGGGCGGCGATGGCTTCGGCCGTCGCGGCGCCCTCCGAGATCGCGCTGAAGACGCCGAGCTCGATCGCCGCGAGCAGCGCTGCGGAGTTCTTGAAGGCGAAGGCGAGCTCGTTGAGGCGCTCCGTTTTCTTGTATTGCGTTGGGTCTTCGGTTGTTTTCGGTGCCATGTGCCTCTCCTTCTGGCGACGGTTCACGCTTTACGCACGAGGGCCGACGGCGTGAGGCAATTCGCGGACCAGGGCGCGAATATGCTCGATAGTCGTCCCGCAACATCCCCCGATGATCTGCACGCCGCCCTCGACCCAGCGCCGGCAGTGGGCAGCGAATGCCTCCGGCTCGACCTTGTGCGCCCCTGCCGTTTCCGGGTACACCATCACCGGGCCGTTCCAGCGTTGACGCAAGACCTCGAGCCCCGGCCCTATCGACTCGACTCGGCTGTGCATGAGGCCGACGACTTGCGGAGCGAACGAAGTCATCGCATCGATGACCGACTCGAGGGGCATAGGCTCCCGCACAAGGTGTGCATCGGAGAGCCGCTCGGCGGGCTCCTCCGTGTGTATGTCCCACGCGGTAAGCGATCCGTCGTCGCGCAGTGAGCAACTGACGCCGACCCAAACCGGTAGACCCGTATCCACGGCCGCTTGGGTCGCTCGGCTCGCATGTTCGATATCCGACATCATCTCCATCAATATGAGGTCGACACCCGCCGCCGCCAAGGTTTCGGCCATTTCGCGGTAGTTCGCGGCTTCCTGCTCCGCCGTGGGGGCGTAGCGCTCGTCCGGGCTGAAGCTACCGGGTATCCAGGCGAGGTTGTTCGACATCGAGCCTGCCACGGCGACAGGCCGATCGGGTGCGACGTTTTCAATCGCCGCGCGCGCCAGCTCTACGGCCCGTGTGTTGATGGCCACCGTCTCATCGGCGAGACCCGCACCCGCCAACACGTGGCGGCACGTCGCGAAGGTGTTGGTGGTGATCACGTCTACGCCGGCCCGTAGGTACTCCTCGTGGACCCGGCGCACCGTATCGGGGTGCGTCTTGTTGGCGACGGCGCACCAGGCCGCTCCGTGCATCTTTCCACCGAGCCGAGCGATCTCACTGCCGACCGCGCCGTCCAAGACGACTATCTCTCGCTTACTTAGCTTGTCGTCGAGAATCATGCTCTCCTCCTGTATTCAGTTTGCGCCCGGAAAAACGGCGCCAGTGAATGCAAAGGTTCCTCAAATCGCTCCAAAAGAAACGGGTAAGCGTTCACGTATATAATTATCATTTTTCTCAGGGGAAAAGTAGGTCTATGAGCTAATTCTTGCCGCGGATTGCGCCGATTGAGGCGGATTAAACGAGAATCGAAAACAAATCCGGGTAATCCGCGGTTCAAAAGGCTTGTTTTTGTGTAAAAACTACGAAATATCCCCGTGAACGGTTACTCTTTCTCTTACCGTAGGCCGCGCTTTAGGCGTGAATCAAGTCACGGCTCAAATCGCATCGTTTACAGCCCATCCTCCCTATATCCCCTTAGACGAGTCGAGTTCAGCCTTCAAATCCATTATCGTCAAGAAGTCTTCGCCCCAGTCGTGGGGCAAGTCGACGAGGACACCCGGCTCGACCGCGGATTCCGCCAGCCGGAGCGCCTCCAGCAGTATTTCACGCTGCATGGCCTTATCTTCCGGCCGCCCAAAGGGGTTGCCCATGGGAAAGTTCACGAAGACCGATCGGGGCGGAAGGACCTGCTGAGTGAGGTCGCGGCCAGTGGAGACCAATACAGTTGCTATCCCCGCCTCCTCAACGACGCGCGCGACCAGACCCACGGTCTGGTGGTCCAGTGGTCAGGCGGGTACCAGTAGAAAGAGGTCCACATCGTCTGCGTGGAGTTCCTCGACCAAGGCCGGTGCGGTTTCCTTCATCACGACGGAGCGCTTATAGATGCGCCCCATGAACCCGCTCCAGAACCTGGGCGCGACACTGCCGATGACCCCCTCGTCCGCGAGTTCCCGGAGGCGATCGACAGGGAAAACGCAGTTGAGATCGGTGTCCGCGTCGCGATGGTCGTAGAACGCATCGTGAATCTGGAAATCATCCGAGGGCGCGTCCTTGTCTACGGCGTCGAGGCGGAAATCATTGGTCGCCTCGGCATTGAAGGGCTCTGCACTGCAGCGCGAAATGCCTCCCGACGTGAGCATGGACACGCGGCACTCGGACAAGGGCTTTTCGAGTGGCGTGAAGGGCGCCTCGGTGTTCACGGTCCAGCGATACGGTGGAAAGCCCTGGGCTCTGTACGTGTCGTTGAGCCGGTCTACGTAGCGGATGGGTTCCATGCAGGGCCTCCTTGCTCTTCTATCGAAGGTATTCCAAAGAAGGGAGCGTTACACCCCAATAAGCTCATCAACCTTTTCGGGCTGGTATCCTTCCACTAACTCGCCGTCTACCGAGAGGACGGGCGTCGTTCGGATGTTCCGGCTTTCGAGAAACTCCGCAGCTTCCTCATCGACCAATACATCTTTGACAATAAACGATATCCCTGCCGCCCGCAAGTGGCCCTTCAAACGCTCACAGGGCCCGCAGAGCGGCGTCGAATAGACGATGACTTCCCGATCCATGTTCCTGATTCCCGGCTTGAGGCGTATACGATCCAGTTATACTACACGTCGTCCGTTTTCTTCATCTGACGGTAGCGTTCCTTCGCTTCCATCCAGTTGTCGTAGGCTTCCCCTTCTAGGAAAGGTTGCTCCTTGCTGAATATCTTTTCTTTCCAGGATTCGTCTTCGCTCCAGATGTAGGGGACCTGAACGGTTGTGCCGGGCTCGGTGGCCGTTTCCAGAAGGTCCAGGCTCATGCCTACGATATCGCGTTGCATCGTGGCGTTAAAGGGCTTACCACAGGGATTGCCGAGGGGAAAGTCCGTGAACACGAAGCGCGCGACTCCGCAATACTCGACGATGTCCCGTGCCGTGCCGTTGACGACGGTCGGAATTCCATTGGCTTCGAGATGACGGGCGACCAGACTCACGGTCTGGTGGCAAACAGGTCAGACAGGGGTCAGAAGCACCACGTCAACTTCATCCTCGATGCACCGCTTAAGTACTTCGGGGCCGTCGGTCTCCCTCGTTTTCCGCTGGCTGTAGGCCGTGTAGACACCGTGAACACGCGGCGCCACACTTGCGATCTTTCCCTCCGCCGCAAGCTCGTGCAGCCGCGTGATGGGGAAATAGGAGTTCACATCGTCCAGATGAGTCGCATACTTATCGTAGGCCTCCTGCCGGCTGTAGAGCCGATCGGCCGGGACGTCAGAGGGAAGCGAGTAGACATTGCCGGCAAGGTCATCGCCTCTGCCACGCTCTTCTCCGTCGTGTTCCGGCCGGAGCGCCACGTCGCTTGTAGAGACCAGCCCGACCCGGCATTGCGCCAGCGGTTTTTTCATCGGCGCGAACGGAATGTCTTCGTTGTGCGCCCAGCGATAGGGATTCTCATAACCCTCACTGAGGTAATATTCACGGGTCTTGTCAATGTACCGAACATAACTCATGGCTGCCTCCTCTGAGGTCATCCCCAATGTTTGGACAACATCTGGGGTCGGCAAAGGTAGCCTTGTCTAAGTGTCCCATACAACTCCAAACATATCTAACAGAAAGGAATAGGTGGGGCTTGGCCCGTGGCCCGCTCCCCTCCGTTGGTCTATTGGGTGACTCAACGGTAGCACCTTCGTTTTTGGTAGTCAATCTGGTTTTCAGCCAAGGCCGGGCATCACTACGTGCCTGAATTGGGCAACTGCCACCCGGGAGTT
>JASJYE010000195.1 GCA_030123645.1 Candidatus Hydrogenedentota bacterium
GCAAGATGAAGTGGCGATTCGCCCTGTCCTGCAAGAAGATTCGGATCAGCGCCCGCATCGAGTAACAGACGTATGATCGCGTCGGACGCGCCTTCCCGTATCGCATGATGAAGCGCGCCGTTCGCAGACAGATCCTGGTAATTCGGATCGGCCCCCGCCTCAATCAGAAGGCGAACTATTTCGGGCTCATCCTCGCTCGCCGCCAGCAGAAGAAGCGTAAGATCCAGGTCCGCAAAGCGTAGATGCGCAAGATTCGAGTGCCGCTCAAGAAGATGTATGAAGGCGTCGACATCGCCGATGGCCACTGCTTCCTCGGCCCCGATGTTCGCCCCTGCCTCGATGAGCAAGGTTTCAGCGTGCTTCAAATCACGTCGTCCAGCGAGGGCGAGCGGCGTCCATCCTTCGGGGTCGCGCGCGTTCGGATCGGCGCCGTGATCGAGAAGGAGGGCCAGTGCCTTAATCCTGGAGCCGTCTCCCTGCCTATTCCGATGTCTCCGTGGGAAGACAAGATGGATCGGCGAGCGTCCATCCTTGTCTATGGCGTTGGCATCGGCCTTTGCCTCAAGAAGCGTCTCCAGTGCGGTGAGATAGGACTTTGGATCGCCTTTCGGACCTCCTCTGACGAGCGTCAGCAGGACCGTATCGCCGTGATCGTCCCGACCTTCGGTGTCGAAGCCTATCGCCAGCAGCTCGGACAGCTCCTGCAGCGCCTGCCGTTTCACAGCGTCGTGCAACGCTTTATCCGGATAGCCCGTTCGATCGAGCCAGCGCGCGGTTTCATGTGCCAGGAGCAAGACCGCGCACAGAGCCAGGATCGAGGCAATCAGAACAGCGAAGCGCTTAGTCAACACTTGCGAATCCCCTGCTAACAGAATCTGAACCCATTGTCTCGTCCGAGAGATTCTCCGGCTGATTCTACCATGAGCAGTTTTCCGCCAGAATACAGCGGGGCCTATCAGGTTTCACCTCCGGCGCTACGCTGCGCCAGAGGCCCTTCTATGGTACGCGCCACAGCCCGACGCGTCCAGACATGCGCAGATGCGCCCCGCCTTGGCCCTACATCGATTGACTCACGCTTTGGTGAGTGTCAGAATGTGAATTGCTTGTCTTCCAACGGTTAAAGAGTCCTTTCGATGGACTTCACGCTTCCTGAATAGTACGAGATCTTGCGCGGCTAGCGCCCCCGAACAGGTGCATGAAAGGAGATCACACATGACGAGGAGAGAAGGCTTCCGGCACTCCATACTTTGTCTGGCCGTTCTCATTTTGCTCACGGGCGCGGCAGGCGCGGGGGAACTCACCGTAACTTTTATCGGCAATTCGGCCTTTCACATCACGGACGGCGAGACGACCCTGCTCAGCGATTTTCCGTACCGGTCCGGGGCCTATGGCTACATGGAATACGACATGGACGACGTCCCGCCGATCGAGAACGGCCTGAGCCTTGTCACGCATTCTCACGCTGACCACTGGGACAAGGAGCTGTTCGCCAAAATGGATTTGTCCGTCATCGGGCCGACGAGCGTCACGGGGGGCGTCGACACGGAGAAAGTTGTCCCCTTCGACGCGGACGAGCCCATGACGTTCCGGGACATCGAAGTTCAGGCCATCGAAATGCCGCATAGTCTCCCGCAGCAGCACTACTCCTACCTGGTCACATGGCACCGGCTGCGGCTCTATTTTACCGGCGATACCGAAACCCCCGCCGACATTCTCCAACGAGAAGACATCGATATCATGTTCATCTCGCCCTGGCTCATCCGAACGATCGAGCGGCAGGACCTCACGCTCGACACCAAGGTTCTCGTCGTCTACCACCAGAAAATCGGCGAGGAATTCCCGCCTTTCCAAGACTACAAAAGAATGAAACAGGGCGAATCCTTCACGGTCGACTTCGAAGTGGCGGTTCCGGCCCGTTAACGCTGTCCCGAACGCCGCTACGAAACCGGCGTCCACCAAACCTAGATTCAGCCACAGAGATTGTTGTGCTCGCGAATAAACATAAATGGGAGCTGGAAAATATTTCCTACAAATCCATGCCGACTCGTCGCTACAATAGCCTTGCTCTATGATCTCTGTGCGCTCTGTGGCTAAATGGATGTGAAATTCATGGGCGAACAAATCAACGTGGACAGCAATGCCGCGCTGGGATCGCGCATGAAGGAGAATCGTGCATAATGAGCGAAGACCTTGTCTTGGTCGATACGAGCCGGCCGCATATTCGCCTAATTACAATGAACCGGCCGGATAAGCGCAACGCACTCAACATTCCTCTGCTCGAGGCCTTTTGCCACGCGGTCGACGAGGCCAACCACGACGCGGACACGCGTGTGATTGTTATCACGGGCGCTGGACCCGTCTTCTGCGCGGGACTCGACCTGACCGAGGCACGCGACACCGCGAAATCGCACCAGTCGGGCGAGCTGGTCGGGAAGGCGCTCAAAGCCATCATGAGCTCGCCGCATACGACCATCGCGGCGGCGCGGGGCGCGGCGATTGCCGGGGGCGCGGGTTTCATGCTCGCCTGCGACCTCTCCGTTGTGGCCGACGACTTTCGCGTCGGCTTCGTGGAAGTCCGACGCGGCCTGGTTGCCGCGTTCGTGATGACCTTCCTGCGCCGCAAGGTCGGCGAACCCAAGGCGCGCGAGATGTTGCTGCTGGGCGAGTTGATGAACGCTGAGGAGGCCAAGGCCGCAGGGCTGGTGAACCGCGTGGTCTCCGCGGAGCGCATCATGGGCGAGGCCTTCGCCTTCGCATACGCCGCGCTCAAAGGCGCGCCCATGGCCATCCGCCGCACGAAGAAACTCTTTGATGAGCTGTACCACCTGCCGGTCTCCGAGCACATCGACCACGCCAACGAGTTCCACAAAGACATGCGGACTACCGAGGAAGCCAAAGAGGGCCTCGCGGCCTACGCGGAGAAGCGACTGCCCAAGTGGGACCCCGAAGCGGAAGGCAAAGTGTGAACCCCCGCATTCTCTTCTTCTGTGCTTTCTCATTTCTAGCCGTCTCGACCGCCGCGTACGCAACGACCTTGGTTGAGGAACGCGACGGCATCCAAATCACGCTCTACGCACCGGATTGGATCTGGCAAGGCCAGAACATAAACGTGCTGGTTGTCGCAGAGCATGACAGGAATTATCGGATCAGGCTGAGTACGCACCTGTTCCTGCCCAAAGGGCTCGAAGATCACTTCGCCTATGATGGCGAGACTTCGCAAGCCGTTTTCGTCGAGCCTGGTGAGCGGAAGCGGATCGCGTTCGTCAACATCAAAGCCCTGAGCGGACATCCGCGGCAATTCTACGAATTCGAGTTTGTCTTCGAGCATAGTGTCGCGGACGGCGGCCTACTGGTTCGCATCCCATTCCACGTGCGGACCATTCGGGGGCCGATGGTGAGCGAGGGCACGTGGGCCGCGGTTCTTCCGGCGGGTTTGGCGGCGGCCTGGTGCCTCGTGATCGCGATGTATTTGATGCGCCATGCCAAACCCGGCGCGTGGAAGACCCCGAGCGAATCGATATTCGGCGGCGATCCGCCGAAGGCCTCATGAACGACGCCCCCGCGCGAGAGCCCGTCCCCTGGAGCCTGAAGCCGGCGCGGCTGGGCTGGCGGGCGTTTTGGGCGCTTGGCGCAGGATCGGTGATCGCGTCGTTCTACATCGGCACGGGCGACGTCAGTATCGCGACGAACATGGGCGCGCTGTTCGGCTTCAAGCTGTGGTGGACGTATTTCGTGCTCGGGATCGCGGGCTGGGCGCTCATCGACATGTCTGTGCGCTATTTCCTGCACCACGGCAAGACCCCCATGTCCATCTTCAAGGACGTCCATCCCGCCTTCTCGGTATATATGTTCGTGTCGATTGTCGTGTGCGCCATCTTCGGCTCGTACAGCCAGTGGAATGCCTGCGCGATGGTCCTCGCCGGACTGTTCCCCGGCTTGCCGATCGAGGCCGGCGGCGCGATGGCCGCGCTGGCGGGACTGCTGTTCTTGTTGACTGGCGCGTATAAGAGCCTCGAACGCGTCTTCGTATTCGGCCTAATCGCGCTCATCGTATGCTTCTTCGGCGCCGCGCTCATGGCCGGCCTGCCGTGGCGCGAAGCGGCGGCGGGGCTCGTGCCGAACGCGCCGGGCGAGGGCTGGTTCCCGCTGTTCATGTCGAACGCGGGCAGCATGATCAACGCGTGGCTCATCCTCATCTATCCCTATACGATGATCGAGCGCGGTTGGTACGCGCGCGACCTGCAGGCCAAGGTCGACCTGCACCACCGCGCGCGGCTGGACTACACCTGGGGCATTCTCGCCGCGGGCGTCGTCGCGCTGCCGCTCATGGCCGCGGCCAACGCCATCGCGCGGCCCTTCGGCATCGTCCCGCGCAACTATATGGACCTGTCGATCCTGCTCGAACCTCTCGCGGGTCCGGCGAGCACATGGCTGTTCCTGACCGGGTTGTTTCTCGCGGCATGGACGGCGGGCGTGGGCTGGTGGCTGGGCGGCTGCTACGCGCTGATGGACATGTTCAACCTGCCGATCAAACTCGACTCAAAGCACACGCGCGTCTGCCTCGCGCTGATGTTTGTCCCGTCGACGCTGCTGCTGCTGCTTCGCATCAACCCCGTCTACCAAATCCTCATCTTCTCCGCGTTTCTGGCCGTTGTCTTCCCCGTCATCGGCCTCGTGCTACTCTGGCGCATCACCCGGCCCGACATGGGCTACTTCCGGTGGTCGCTCAAGAACCCCCACGGCATCGCCATCGTCACCGTCGACATCTTCGCCGTCGCCCTCAGCGTCTACATCGGCTGGTCGCGCATCGTAGCGCTCATTTGGTGACGGCAAAGCGTGGAACCCCGCGCCCCGTCCCCGAGACATCCCCTATAGACAGCCCGCGCGTCTTACACTCCGAAGCCCAACCCGCGACCCAAATACGAGAAACAAGGCCCATAGAGTTGGGCTTGCCCACCAATCGAAGCCGATGCCCCCGCCCGCACGTCCAAGCCCCCACTCCTCACAAATCTCTCCCCAACGTCATCCTGAGCGAAGCCGAAGGATGACATGTTGAGATTTACCATCCCGTTGGTCTTGTTCGTCCTGTCGAATTCACTAGCACCTCCTCCATCCGTGCTTCCGATGCCCCCACAGGCACACCGGGAGGGACGCGCTCCCGCGCGTCCGCGGACGAGGAGGCCCTCGTCCCTCCCAACAAGGCCGGGCAACTCGGTGGGGCGGGCGTCTCGCCCGCCACGCTCCCGTCCCGCGACATCCCATATAATGTAGTCACGGCTCGTTGCACTCGGAAGGCTAACCCGCGAAGGGGCAGAACAATATCGGCGCGCCGCTGAGGATGCATTCCC
>JASJYE010000196.1 GCA_030123645.1 Candidatus Hydrogenedentota bacterium
TTTCCTTGCCGGCCTTGTGCCGCAACGTCCAGCCTCGACGGAACCACCGGTCCGGTATAGGAACGCGCAAAACGCACCGATCTAAACTCAAAGCGCTCTAGGCCGCCACCTCGTCGAGCCTATTCTGGACCATCGCCGAAAACACCTTAACCTTGTCCGGCTCCTGGTCCTCCCAATGCTCGAGGAACAGGGTCAGTTCATCGCGGATGCCACGATACTGCGCACTGCCCAACTGCTGCGTTAAGCGGCTCAACTCTTCGAGATAACCCTTCGCCAATCGCTCATGAAAGCGCTCACGGAAGGGCCGCGAATCCTCGATTTCCCGCTGCTCTTCAGGCTCCAAATCCGCCCAGACCGTCTTGAGGTCCGCCAGGAAGCGCAGCGGCGGCCACAACGCATCAAGAATAGGCCGGATTTCTTCGAGCACGTCCTGATCGCGTGCGGCCCCAGCACTAAAGATTGCCATGACGTGTCCCCCTAGTTCCCTCGGGCCAGGGTAGCAAGGTCGCTCCGCCAAGGCAACCTAGCTTCGAGAGGAAGAGACTGCCCTGCGTGCGGCGCGGCGGACCCGATGCTTAAGCCCGACAGGCCGCAATACCTATGCCCCAGGCCGGAATTCGTTAGTCCCAAACCCCTGCCGGAATCGGCCGGGCCTCGACGATCTCGACAAGCATCTTGTCGGGCCCACGAACGAAAAAACTCTTCATCTTGTATTCGTCGCGCTGTTTGATCCCGTCGACGATTTCCACGCCGTTACTCTTCATGCGATCGAAAACCGGCTGAATATCGCGGTATGAGAAGGCAAGGTGGTCGATCGCACGCCCGTCAGTTGCAACGAGCTCATCGATTGGGTCGGAGCTCCACCAGTTCAGCGTGTCCTCGCTCGGCGTCGCAAAAATGTTAATCGCCACACCATTGTTCGTCGACACAGCGGATGTCCACATATACTGGAATCTCTGTGCGGGGGGGATATTCTCCGGCGCCTTCGGCGGTTTTGGCCTAAGGCGCTGCGGACCGTTCACAAGGAGGTTGTCCACGTACCATTTCGTGGCGATGCCGACGTCATCTGAGAATAGGTGGATATGCCCGAAGCGATGGTGCTGGAACCCGGTCCAGATCTCAACCAGCTCCTTATCCGGACCGTAGGCGTACATGTAATAGTTCGTGCCGAGCGTCGACAGCGTCGTTTCCCACTCTATGCCCTTCTTGTCGCGCCACTCGAAATCGCTGGGACCGTCCACACCGCCCCAGCCGATGTGATAAATCGCGCTGATCAATTTCCAGGGCGCGGGTTTGTCGACTTTGGTGAATAGAATGAAAGATCGGTCCGTAAGAACCGCGTCCGATACTCCTCTAAACTTGACCGGAACGGCCCCGAACATAGTCTTGTAATAGTCGATGCTCTTTGCTGGGTCTACTGAATTGATATGAACATGATGGAAATGAGGTTTTTCGGCCTCCTGGGCGGAGGCCGTGCCCCGGGTCAACATCACTGCAAAAATGACGATTGGTAGAAAATGACCTTGCCGACTCATGGTCGAATTCCCTTCCTCCGTAATCCGACCATCATAGCCGGAAAGCCGGGCCGATCCAAGTGTCCGAATCAAGCCATCTAATATCTTACCGAGAGGGGCATCGTCTTTCTCGTTCCCCCGCTCCCCCCGTGGGAACGCGCTACCCGCGCTGTATGCACTCCCACGCGGACCGTGGGAACGAGATATGATCTTTCAATTCTCGCCCACACCTTCGTCCGCCCGTTCCTCGGGGCTCCCCGGGGGCCGCCTTTCAGGCCGGATCTGCCAGGGTCAGGCATAGTTGGGGCCCCGGCGACACCCCCTGTTGCCGGGACCCTTGGTTCCCCCCACTGCGAGTGATGGCTTGATGAAGGCTAGACCACGTTCCTCCCCCTTGAGGTATCGCCCGCAGACGGCTGCGCAATCCATCTCTTCTCCGAATCAAGTAGAACGGGGCGCTGCTTGAAGGCCAATTCGACCTTCGGGAAGTGCGCAAAAGCTTCGCCGCTGTCGCTGTAAGCCTTAATGGTGTAGAGATAGAGCATCAAGCGGGCGGTGCGGAATTGCCGGGGCGAGTTGTAAAAAATGCGGAGCCCGCTCTCAACCGAGTGACGGTGCATGTCCCGGATCGCTCGCGGCATTCGGCCGCCCGGGCCAAGCTCCGGTACATCGGCCGCTTCGGCCTCGCGCGCGAGCCTATGATAGAGCGCCGTCAGCTTTCCCAACCAAAAGCCGATGGCGCGGTAGCCCTCTTCGAGCACATCTATCTCAAGTTGAAAATCGTCGATGGCGTCAAGTGTCTGATTCGCGATGAGATCCTCGCGCCGTCCGTCTCCCCCAGGAACGAGACGGACGCGGGCCTTCTCTGCGGCTTCACCAAAGTTAAAACTCTCGAGCAGGGCCGGAATGGTGAACTTCACTTTGGAAATCAACGCGAACTCGCCGAGCATCGGAGCGAGCAAGTCATCGTTCTCGAGGATGGGCTTTAGCTCCGGGGCGGGTGCATAGAGTGCCATCCGGCGCGCGCTGAACAGACCGTTGAAGAGCCGCTCGAGTTCTTTGCCTGTTCCGCCCGGTGCGGGGCTTCGGGCCTGATCGCCGAGGGCGCGGATGCGGTTGTGCAGTCCAGAGCCACCCTTCCGTTCCAACTCGCGCTCAGCAAGAAACCGCAGGACGAAAAGCCGATCGATTAAGGTGGCCGCTATCTCGTCCGACCCGCCTGCCTGCTGCTCGATGCTGGTGGACCAACGGCTGCGCCAGTGGCGCAATTGCTTGGCTACCGTGCTTCTGGGATTACGCCTTATCTCTCGAAGCGAGCCTTCGTCCACGCACTCCTTGGTGATTTCATCATAGATTTCTATCAAAAATATGCTCGGTGTGTCGCTGGAAAGGAGCAATTCATCCGTTTCCACGTCGTAGAGATATGACCTGTACAAATCCGTGATGAGGGCGTAGTCAAAATGATGTTCGCGGGCCTCTTCGACCCTCCAGCGAGTACTATCGCAAAAGTCCAGACCCAGTCCAAGGAGCTTAGAAGGCGGCAGAAGGGCATCGGAAACGGTGAAGTAGACGACTAGAGAAATTCCGTCCGGCGCTTCAACGAAACCGGAAACATCCAAGAACGCGCTTTCGAAGGACTTCGGAGCTTCCCAACCGAGTAAGCTCAAATACTTCTCGAAACAACCGCGTAGGTCTCGATCGGCGGCATCGGTAGTGTCCTTGCACCAATCCTCACACAGCTTTATGAGTTCTATTGCCTGATCCATTACGGTACTCCCTCCCCTTTCTTTACGTCGAAGCCGGCCGATTCGATGTTCCGCCAGATAATGTCGTCTCGCCGTCCCAGAAGGTCTTCGCCTTGCGCCAGATAGGTCTCGAGTGAAGACGGGTCCTCGCTCAGCGTGCGCTCAAAGGCCGCACTGGAAAGACTCTCGAAACTGAAGGCGTCGTGGCCTTCCGGCGACGGCACGCACTCGCCCCAGCTAACCAGCAATACACGGTTCTTGCGGGGTGCTCGGAATGCGAGTCGCAAGGAGTCCTCGAGCGCAAGATAGCCGCGCAAACGATCGAGGTCATCGCACGTTTTCAGCACCATGCTCCGCAGCTCTGGAAAGAGAGGAAAGTCCATGTCGACCTTGTAGTAGGCTCGGTTGCCCTCCATGTGCCGATATAGCAACTCGATTGAGGAGAGCCGCTCCAGTTCGCGCTGAACGCCGCGGATGGCCATGCCCGTGGCCGATTCGAGTTGGCGCTGATAATAGGTGCGAAGCGGGTCGAGCATGAACACACGAAGCACCGCCACCCTTGCGGACGAGGCGAAAATGACCGCGAGGGTTTTGGAGGAAATATGATGACTACTTTTCGTAGTCATATATTTCCTTTTTTAAATTTATAGTTGAATTTATTCACTTAATTCTCCCAATAAAGATAGATATAATCATATTTGAGGATATTTGTCAAGAAAAATAAAGTTAATATGACATAAATTACTATCTTTGACTACGATATTTAGTCATTCAGTTTGCACTTTGCACGCCATTCCCTCCTTCCAGTCGTTGAGTTGATGCCCTCCATTCACGGTGTCGAGGCCAATTGAGCCCATCCCTGGCCGGGTGTATTCTTAGCTGCACCGTCCCCAGAACAACGGTCACAGAATCGGAGGGGAGATCGATGACAGGTCTCAAATTCCCGTGCATGCTTCTTGCGGTTGCCTGCTGCCTGATCCAGATCCCTGCTTTTGCGGCCGATGTCGATTCGGCGGCGCGCCACACTGAGTACATGGTGGAGATGCGCTGGTTCGCACATTGGTTGAAGGGGGACGAGAACGGCATCATGGACGCGCCGCGCGCGGCGAAAAACACGATCTATTACGACGCGGACCATTCGTCAGCGAGCGTGCTGCCGGTGATTTCGCAGTAGGGAGAACGGCGGTGCAATCGGACCGAGGATCCCGGCCGGAAATCGCGCTCGATCAGGAGCTGCCCGTGTATAAGATCGTAGCGAAGAATTACGCCAAGGAGTCGGAGAACAAGATTCACAGTGACGAGGTCGCGCGCCGCTACGGCTATCGGGGCGGCCTCGTACCGGGCGTCGCAGTATACGCCTACATGACCGTGCCCATCGTGGAGACGCTCGGCAGCCCATGGCTGGCGCACGGGACCATGCGGGCGAAATTCATTAAGCCCGTCTACGATGAAGAGGCGATCGCAGTCGAATCTCGCGTAACGGGCGTCGACCCGATTCGGATCACGATAAGCGTCGTGAATGAGGAGGGCGTGCTGTGTGCGGTAGGAGAGGCCTCGCTGCCGGAGAAACACCCTCATGTCGATATCTCGCGATACCCTTACGCGCCACTCCCGGATCCAAAAGAAAAGCTGCCGCCCGCGCTTGAGGTGCTCGCGAAAGACACGATTTTTGGTTCCCTCGAATTTGCGATCGACCTGCAGCACCAGGAGGGGGAGTACGGCGACTTTCTGGACGAGATGATAGACATGCTGCCGATCTACCGCGGGCCGGATGCAGTGGCCCATCCGGCGCTGCTACTCCAGAAGGCGAACAGGTTGCTGAGTGAGAACGTCGCCCTCGGACCGTGGATACACGCCGGCAGCGACGTGAATTGCTATGACGTCCCGAGGTCCGACGAGACCTTATACATGCAGGGGCGGGTGGCGCACTCCTACACGAAACGGGACCATGACATCGTCGTCATGGATTTAATTGTTCTCGGCGACAAGGAACGGCCGATTGCCCATTTGACGCACACGGCGATTGTGCGGCCTCACGAGGCCGACGACCGGAACGTCCGGCCTCGTATATAGCGGCGCGGTGCTA
>JASJYE010000525.1 GCA_030123645.1 Candidatus Hydrogenedentota bacterium
CAACTATGCTTGGGCCTGTCGTGCTCGGCGCAGCGATCATCGGAACCGGGGTGCTGATTTTCAATCTAATCGGAAATCTATCTAAGCTGCATGACGCGAATCTCAAGCTCGCCAACGCTGAGGTTGAGTTGAGCTTTCAGGTTGAGCAGAGCATAGCAGTACTCGCAGAGGAAGGTGTCGCCGTTGATCGCAGCACGCTTGCGGGTAAGACTAAAGCGCAACAACTAGCCATCTTAGAGAAGAAAATGTGGAAGGTTGTCGATGCGCAGGACGCGTCGGCAGGCGCAGCCACGAAGGAAACCGCCGCTACCAAGATCTCGGGCGAGGCAAATCTAATAGCGTCTGGTCAGGTAGGCCAGCTTGCCACCGCAGAGGAGTGGGCGGCTCGTGCGCTAGGCACCACGACGGGATCGCTCGAAGAAACGAAGACGGCGACAGATTTATACCGCGAGGCCTTGTTATCTGCTCAGGGTCCACAGTCCGATTCTATTTGGGCGTTTAGGGGTATTGGGGCGAGCGCGGATGGGGCCGCCGATGCAGTCAAGCGTCTTATTGACGAGCTAAACAGCATTCCCTCTGCGCAAGGCGGCGCGGGGCTTGGCTTCGCGGCCGGTGGGGTAATCCCCGGCTTCGCAGCGGGCGGACTCATTCCGAAGTTTGCCGGCGGCGGCATGGTAGGCCTGGGTGCTCGCATTGTCAAGGTTGGCGAGAAGGGACCGGAGCTTGCTGCGCTTCCGATAGGCACTCACATCCTCAGCAATGCCGAAAGCAAACAGGCGGTGCGCGAAGGCGTAGCGGGCGCGCGTACCCAAAACATGACCTTTACCTTCGGCGACATCATCGTGCAGGACTCCAGCGATCCGCAACAGACCGCCAGGGAGATCGTTGACCTCATCGAGGTGGAAATGGCGGATCGGCTCGAAGATGCGCGGGTGACTTTCTAATGTCAAATTCCTTCAGTTACGACGGCACGAACATGAGCGGCTACGGCCTGACCGTGCTCCCTTACGATGAGCCATGGATGCCTAAGCCCCTACTGAGCAAAAGCCGCCCACCGCAGGGCGCGGCGGAGTTCCACGGGGTGAATTTCCTGGAGGGCATCATAACGCTCGAATGTCTCGTGAAGGGCTCTAGCACGAGCGATCTGCACACTAAGCGCGATGCCATCGTATTGAAGCTGAATCCTAAACTCGGCAATAAACGGATCGATCTGCACGAAATCACGGATCGCTTCTGGTATGGGCGGCTAATTTCTTCTATACGCGCACCCCAAAAGGGGGATCGCAATACGCGGTTCGGCCTGACCTTTGAGACGGTGAACGCGGCGCACAGCACGACGCTGGACGACGACACCTTCGCGATTCTGAGCGATCCCGACACATTCGACGTGAACAGCGCGGGCGCAATCGGCGGCACGGAGTACGCGCACCCGACATGGTATGTCCGAAATACCACAGGCAGCATGGTAACGGGAAATATCGTCCTCGCCAACACGACAACCGGAGAAACTCTGACCTGGAGCGGCACATTCGAGGATGACCGCTGGCTGCGCATCGG
>JASJYE010000526.1 GCA_030123645.1 Candidatus Hydrogenedentota bacterium
CCTGCGAGAAGTCCATCCCCTCCAACGACGCCGACACCATTGCGTAGAAAAAAACTGAAAACGAGTAGGTGTGTATGAGCAGAATAGCGGCCGGACCCTCAATCGCGAAGCTATCCCAATCCGTGACCGAATGCACCCACCTGGGCAGCAGCCCGTCCGTACCGATGAGGTAGTAAAAGCTTAGAGTTCCGGCCAGCGGCGGCAGCGCAAAGGGTAAATACGCCAACGCTGCGAGCGCGCCACGCCCCGGAAACGAGAAGCGCGTCACAAAAAACGCCAGGGCCGTCCCGACGATTCCCGACGCCGCCACAGACGCAAAGCAGATGAAAAGCGTATTCAGGATCGCGGCACGCCCCGCCCCCTCCAGCACCGCATCCCACTCCCAGCCTACCAGCGCCCTGCTGACAAGGCGCAGCGTCGGGTAGACGATCAAAAATCCCAGAGCAGCCGCGCATACCCCCAACGACGCGCGATCCAGTCGGCGATGCGATTTCTGACGGTATGCCCTCACAGGAAAGATGCAGCCCCGGCGCCGCTATTCTTGGTCGTTTTGCGCGAGGTCGTGCTCGACATATTCCCGGATCGCCTGCTCCGCATCCTCGCTGACCTTCGTATACACAATGGCGACCCGAAAACTTTCCCCCCGACTGTCCTCCACGACACAACGCACCACGATCCCCTCAGCTTCGATCTGCCGGTTTGCGGGCTCCGGCAAGTCCAGCACAATGCTCATCTTGGTCATCTCCGAAACGGGACGCTTCGTATGACACAGAACGCCGCTGCAACTGATGTTCTCGATCCGGTTGATCAGGCCGCGATCGCTGCGATCCTCCACACGCACGAAACCCCGGGTACTTCGCGGGTGCTTGCGCCTCTCTTCTCCCTCACTTGACATAATGATCTTTCCTACCGAAGGCCCCTTCCGGATGCCCATGGTAACGCACCCGGCCTGAGCGTGCAATCACAGCCGGAAGGCCCATTCCGGAGGCGGCCCTGTTTAGAAAGAGTACCCGAAGGCTAAGCCCAGACCGTTCAGCCCCGAATTGCGGGCCGCAAAGCCCACATTGGAAATATGACGGAATTTCACGGCCACGTGCCAATTGCGTTCGAATTTGTATCCTAAGCCGCCCTCGATCAAAAGGTTCACCGCGCCCGAGTTGCCGTCAAAGCGGCCCACCGTCGCCAGCACGGCGGTCCCCAATTCGGCGAAGAAACCGCGATGCTCGGCGCCCTTCGAGTACACACGAAGCTCCGGGCCGACTCCAGCGCCGAAAAGCGTGTCTTCCCCCGCGTCGTCTTGATCGTAGAAAAACAACGGATAGGCCTTGATTCCGAAGGTGAGACGGCTTGCCAGCGGAACCTCATACTCGACCGAGCCCGCGAATCCGAAGTCTCCGGTTCGCGATCTGCGTCCAGACCGATAGCCCGCGAAGCCAGAAAGTTCCAGCCGCCACTTGCCGTCTTTCCAGTCGAAATCGTCCGCGCAGGCCGCTGGCGATTCCAGCATCGCGGTTCCCGCCACCACGGCGGCGCTTAGCAGAATACGTCCCCATAT
>JASJYE010000197.1 GCA_030123645.1 Candidatus Hydrogenedentota bacterium
CCCACAAACGAACCGGTTCTGTCCTTTGCGCCGGGATCGCCCGAGCGCGCCGAGCTCAAAGCGCGATTACAGGACATGATCGACAATCCGGTCGAGGTCCCCATCATGATTGGCGGTAAGGATGTCAAATCCGACACCGTCGTCGAAATGCGATGTCCCCACAACCGCAACCAGGTCCTCGGCAGCTACCACAAGGCGGGCGCAGACCACGCCGCTCAGGCCATCGACGCCGCCAACGCGGCTAAGCGCGAATGGTCCGAGATGCCTTGGGACAACCGCGCCACTGTCCTGCTGAAGGCCGCTGAACTCCTCGCTGGCAAGCACCGCCAAACGCTGAATGCCGCCACGATGCTGTCCATGAGCAAGACGTGCCACCAGGCCGAAATCGACTCGGCCTGCGAACTCATCGATTTCTGGCGATTCAACCCCCATTTCATGACCCAGGTCTACCACGACCAGCCGAAGTCCACTTCGCAAGTGCTGAATTACATGGAACACCGCCCCCTCGAGGGCTTCGTCTTTGCCATCACCCCCTTTAACTTTACCTCGATTGCCGGGAATCTCCCCACGGCGCCCGCCCTCATGGGCAACGCCGTGATATGGAAACCCGCATCGAGCGCCGTGCTCCCGGCCTACTACATCATGAAGATCCTTGAAGAAGCCGGCATGCCCCCAGGCGTCATCAACATGGTGCCGGGGCCGGGACCCGAGATCGCCACGCCCGTGCTCAACCACCTCGACCTGGGTGGCATTCATTTCACCGGCAGCACCCACGTCTTCTCGACCATCTGGCTCGCCGTGGGTTCCGACATCCGAAAATACTATTCCTACCCCCGCATTGTCGGCGAAACCGGCGGAAAGGACTTTATCTTCGCTCACACATCAGCCGATCCAGCGGCCCTGGCGACGGGCCTCGTAAGGGGCGCATTCGAATACCAAGGCCAGAAATGCTCCGCAGCAAGCCGCGCGTACATCCCGGACTCGATCTGGCCCGAAGTCAAGGAACGCATCCTGGCCGACACGGCCAGCATCTCCATGGGCGACATCTGCGACTTCCGGAACTTCATGGGCGCCGTCATCGACGAAGAGGCCTTCAAGACCATCACGGGCTACATCGACTACGCCAGGGACAATGCCGATCACGATATCATCGCCGGAGGAGACTACGACGCGTCGGAAGGCTACTTTGTCCAACCCACCCTCGTTGTCACCGAGGACCCCCGATCGAAACTGATGGAAGAAGAAATATTCGGCCCCGTGCTCACCCTCTACATCTACCCCGAGGACCAGTTCGGGGAGACGCTCGAAGTGTGCAACACCACCAGCCCCTACGCCCTGACCGGCGCCATCTTCGCCCAGGATCGATCGGCCATCGTTAAGGCCACCAACGCCCTGCGCCACGCCGCCGGTAACTTCTACATCAACGACAAGCCCACCGGGGCCGTCGTCGGACAACAGCCCTTCGGGGGCAACCGCGCATCGGGCACCAACGACAAGGCCGGCTCGTGGATCAACCTCGAACGGTGGATCTCGCCCAGGACCATTAAGGAGACCTTCCTCCCCCCCACCGACTTCCGCTACCCCTACATGGACGACGAATAGGACCCTACGGCCATTGAATTCCTGGGCTGGAAGTCTTTGGCCAGAAAGGCGCTTGCTGTGGCGGGGGCGGGATTCGAGCGATTTCTACGGATGCTCTGAGGTCTTTGGGTCTTGTGCCTCCGACACGCTAGGCTTCCAGAGCGTAATCCACATGTGCCTGGGGGTTCGGAAAGGTATCCACCGTCTCGTAGCCTGTATTCTTGGGCCTTTTGGCGAAGTATGCAGAGTGGAAGGAATCGGGGTGGATGCCATACTTTTTTCGTTGATGACTTTGGCGACGCAGTGGATGCGTCCCCGATACAGCGCCAGGATGCAGCTGATCGAGTCGCAAGTTCTTGCCCCATAATAACTGCGGGTTTTCGGGAGGGACACCCTTATCTAAAACCCTACCCGCCGATTCCCCCGTAGGCGATGGACTTGACACGCACCAACGCATTGGTTACTTTGTACGAGGGGAAAGGCGGGTTGAACCAATTGGACGGCTTAGGCCGTCGCGGAGTGGAGACAACAACCATGACGGGAATCGTATCGTACGGCGCATATATTCCGTACCACCGGCTGGCCAGAAGCGTCATTGCAAAAGCATGGGGGCGGCCCGGAGGACGCGGCGAAAAAGCCGTCGCAAACTATGATGAAGACACCATCAGCATGTCCGTCGCCGCCGCCATAGACTGCCTGAACGGAAACGACCCCAAAGAAATCGACGCCCTCTATCTGGCCACCACCACCGCCCCCTATCGCGAGCGCCAAAACTCCACCATCATCGCCAGCGCGCTCGGAATGGCAAGAGAAATCCGAAATGCAGACTTCACCAATTGTCTCCGAGCCGGCGCAAACGCACTCTTGTCCGCAAAGGACGCCGTCGATGCGGGCTCGGCCAAGCAGGTCCTCGTCACCGTATCCGACATGCGACTGGGCGGCGCCTCGGGCGATAACGAATCCAGCCTCGGAGATGGAGCCGCCGCCTTGCTCATCGGGTCCGAAGGCGTGATCGCCGAGATCGAGGGCAGCTACACCATTTCGGACGACTTGGTTGACAGTTGGCGCGCTCATGACGACACCTTTGTCCGGTCGTGGGAAGAGCGTTTCGGCCTCGATGAAGGGTTCCGCAAAATGCTCGCCGAGGCGGCGCAGGGTGTGATGGAAAAGTGCGGCCTCAAGCAGCAGGACTTTGCCAAAGTCTGTTTTTACAGTACCAACAGCCGCCGGCACGCCGAGTTGGGACGCGGAATGGGCTTCGAGGCCGAACAGATTCAGGATTCCCTCTTGGACACCGTCGGCAACACGGGCGCCGCGCTGCCGTTGATGATACTCGTCGGCGCATTGGAAGAGGCTAAGCCGGGCGACCGCATCCTCGTCGTAAGCTGGGGAAATGGCTGCGATGCCATCGTGCTCAAGGTCACCGATGCCATCAAGAAGGTCGGCACACGGCGCGGCATCAAAGGACATCTCGAAATCAAGCGCCCACTCGAGAGCTACGAGAAATACCTGCGCTGGCGCGGACTCGTTCAGCTCGAATCAGCCGCCCGGCCCGGAAAGAGCCCCACGTCCATGTCCTCGTTGTGGCGCGAACACCGCACCGCGATGCCCCTTTTCGGCGTCAAATGCACCCAGTGCGGCACGCCCCAACTCTTCTTGAACGCCGCCTCGACCCGCGCACGGGTCTGTCTAGAGTGCCAAGCAAAAGACCAGTTCGAGGAGTACCGCTTCGCCGACAAGCGGGGCTCGCTCGCCACCTTCAGTCACGACTTCTTGGCCCTGAGCCAAGACCCGCCCAGCACTTTGACCGTCGTGGATTTCGACGGCGGAGGACGTGGATCCTTCGAGATGGCCGACCGCGACCCCGAGGAGTGCAAGATCGGCATGAAGGTCGAGATGACCTTTCGAAAGATATTTTTTGACCGTGGTGTTCACAACTATTTCTGGAAATGTAAACCGGCACGAGATTAAGCGGCGCTTCAGGAGGATAGAACAATGGCAGGCAGCATAAAAGATCGCGTAGCCATCGTCGGCATGGGTTGCACCAAGTTTGGCGAGCGCTGGGACGCCAGCGCAAACGATTTGATTGTGGAGGCCGCGTACGAAGCCTTCGAAGATGCCGGAATCGGGCCCGAAGACATCGAAGCCGCGTGGGTCGGCACCACGTCCTCCGGCGCCACCGGCATGGTACTCTCCGAGCCTTTACGACTGCAATACATTCCTATTACGCGAGTTGAAAACGCCTGCGCGACGGCTTCCGACGCCTTCCGGAATGCGTGTTACTCGGTCGCGGCCGGCATTTACGACACCGTACTCGTCCTTGGCGTCGACAAGCTCAAAGACACCGGCATGAGCGGACTCGGCGGCGCACAGCCGCCCCCTGGCCATGTGCTGTCACCCGAGAGCACCGCGCCGGGCAACTTCGCCCTGCTCGCCACGACCTATTTCGACAAGTACGGACTGAGTTTCGAGGACGGCAAACACATGATGGGACGCGTGTCGTGGAAGAGCCACAAGAACGGCGCCCTCAACCAAAAGGCCCACTTCCAGAAGGAGGTGGACATGGAGCGTATCCTCAACGCGCCCATGATCGCGTGGCCCCTTGGCCTCTTCGACTGTTGCGGCGTTAGCGACGGCGCGTCAGCCGCCATTATTACCACGCCCAAAAAAGCCCTAGAGTTCCGCAAGGATCCCATCCACGTCAAGGCGCAGCAGATCGCCATCAGCCCCCGCGACGGCAAATTCAACTCGAACTACGACTATTGCCATGTCGAGACCACCGTCCGTGCCGGGCAAAGGGCCTACGAAGAGGCCGGCGTTAAGAATCCCCGCGAAGAGATAAGCATGGCCGAAGTCCACGACTGCTTCTCCATCACCGAGGCGATCACCATGGAGGATCTCGGATTCAGCCCGCGTGGAGAAGTCCGCGAAGACATCGAGAACGGATTCTTCGACCTCGACGGCGGATTACCCGTCCAGCCCGACGGCGGCCTCAAATGTTTCGGCCATCCCATCGGCGCCAGCGGCCTGCGCATGATCTACGAAATGTACAAACAGCTCCAAGGCAAAGCCGGCGACCGGCAATTGAAGGATCCCAAACTTGGCCTCACCCACAACCTGGGCGGCTCGCCCGACGGCTGCGCGATCTACGTCGGCATCGTAGGCCTGCCCGGAGTGTGAGCCGCAACTGGGAACGCCGAATGCGGGAGCGAATCGAAACCTAAGGGGCAGGCCGGCGTTGTCTGAGGGGTGCGGAAATACATCCGCGGCGATTCGATTATGATGTTTAGAATGATCTTCGTGAAGTTAATCAGACACGGGTTGTCGATTCGAGGCAGGGCGACGCAGAACTGATGAATTGCTCGCAAAGTGGCGAGTGGAAATACCCTCTTTCTTTTCAAAGACTATGGTCTTATAGTCCACAACTTCTACCTCCCTGAAAACGACTACGAAGTTGTCAAAATCTGAGCTATCTGTTGTCGGTGATAATAGGGCTCGCCGAGAAAGTGCTACCGGGAACGGGATGCTCTTGTATGGAAGCTGAGAGTTTGTTCTTTTGAGCAACTCATAGCACTGAACACCTGATGCCGTAGGCTCAAAACACTCAGCCTAACTCGGAAGTCCGCTCACTCAGGGATTCGTTGCCTTCAATGACCCTAACCTGAAATGTCCCCCCTCCCAAAGAATTACGAAGATAAATCGACCGCTGGATCCATGGGGAAGCGGAGACAATGCACCGCAAAATCATT
>JASJYE010000198.1 GCA_030123645.1 Candidatus Hydrogenedentota bacterium
GAACCACCGGTTTGGCCGGAACCACCGGTTTGGCCGGAACCACCGGTTTGGTATACGGATGTGTTTTCGAGCCCGAGGCCGCTCGAGTTGGGCGTGCGGCCGACGCTGACCAGGACACGATCGAAGAGCTGCCGGAATCTCCGCTTTGGCATTCGGTCGCCATCAACGCCGGGACCGCTTATTGTCGCCTGAATACAGTCACCGGAACCTCCGGTGGGGCCGGAACCTCCGGTGGGGCCGGAACCTCCGGTTGGGCCGGAACCTCCGGTTGGGTATTTGGCTTCTTGGAGCGATTCGACGCGGGTTTCGAGGTGGATGGCGTCGAAGATCCCCGCGACGCGTTTGGCCAACGGCTTCACGAGATCGGCGTCGGTGCCGGGAAGCAGGCTCGGCGTCATTTCAACCACTGTGACGCGCGAGCCGAGCGCGGCGTATACCGTGGCGAGTTCGAGTCCAATGTATCCGCCTCCGATTACAAGCAATGTTTTCGGGATGTCAGGAAGTTCCAGCGCGTCTGTGGAGGTCATCACGCGGTCGGATTCGAGCATGAGGCTCGGGATGACGGTGGGCCGTGAGCCGGTCGCAAGAATGGCGTGCTCGAAACTCAGGGCTCGTTCGCCGCCTTCGGCGAGATGGATTCGGAGTGTCGAGGAATCCAAGAAGGAGGCGCGGCCCTGGAGGTAAGAGATTTTCCTCGCCTTGGCGAGTTGGGCCAGACCGCCCGTCATTTGGGCTACGATACCCCGCGTCGCCTCGCGGACCCGGTCGAGGTCGATGGTGGGCTCGCCGTAGCGGACGCCGAAAAATTCGGCTTCTTTGGTTTCACGCATAACCCGGGCGACGTGGAGCAGCGCCTTCGATGGAATGCACCCGCGATAGAGGCAGGTCCCGCCGGGGTTGGGGTCGAGGTCGATAAGAGTGACGTCTAGGCCGAGGTCTGCTGCACGGAAAGCCGCGGCGTAGCCGCCCGGTCCTCCTCCGATTACGGCGAGTTGTGTCCGGCTACTTTCGGCCATCTTTCTCCTTCACCCAGTTGGAGATTCGGGCGCCCACCGGCCCGTGATCAGTCTTCCAAAAAGAGCAGCATCGGCTGCTCGAGCGCCTCGCACAGCCAGCGCGTGAAGCGGGCGGCATCCGCCCCGTCGATAACGCGATGGTCGTAGCTGAGCGACAGCGGCATCAAGGTTCGTGGGACGAATTCGCCGTCGATATACACGGCCTCGACGCGTGAACGCGACACGCCCAGGACCGCGACCTCGGGCAGGTTGACGATGGGCGAGAAGTCGGTTCCTCCGATGCCGCCGAGGTTGGTGAGGGTGATGCAACTGCCCTGGAGCTCGTCGAGAGTGGTCTTCCGGTTTCGCGCGCGCTCAGAGAGGCCGGTCAGCTCGATCGCGATATCGATCAAACTCTTAGAATCGACATTCTTAATATTGGGCACGAGCAGCCCCCACTCGGTGTCGACCGCGACCCCAATATTGTAGAACTCCTTGTAGACGATCTCTGAATTGGCCGTGTCCACGCTAGTGTTGAATTGCGGAAATCGCTTGAGCCCCTGGGCCAAGACCTTGACAAGGAGTGCCGTCGCCGTGAGCTTCCCGCCCGCCGCCTGGACCTGAGGCCCATATTGCTTCCGAAACTTTTCGAGCTCGGTGATGTCGGCCTTGTCGTTATGGGTGACGTGCGGGATCGTGTTCCACGCCCGCGCCATTCTCTCTCCGGTAATGCGGCGGACGGTCGTCATCTTCTCTCGCGTGACGCTTCCCCAGCGCTCGAAGTTCGGCAGCGGCAAGCCGTCCGTCGCCCGCTTGGGCGCGATTCCCGGCGTTTCTCGCACCGCCGAATCCCTGCCCCTGCGCGCATAGGCCTTGACGTCGTCTGCCGTGATGGCTGCGCCCGGCGTAGAAGGATGGACTTCGTAGATATCCACACCGATCTCGCGGGCGAGACGGCGGACAGACGGAGCTGCGCGCACGGTCTGCGGTTTCTTCGTGGTCGGGGCGGGCATTCGCTCGGGCGGCGGTTGTTCCGGCAAGGGCTCCGAAGGTTCCTCCGCCATCGCCGCGGGCGCCTTGACGGCTTCCGGCTCCGGCGGCGCGGCCTCTTCAGCGGGCCGGATGGCGCCGGCTTCCTCTTCTGCTATATACCTAACCGGTGGTTCCGGCTTTGGAGGCGCATGCGTGTCCTCTGCGGGAGGAGGCGGTGGCGGGGCGGCCGCGACGGCCCCGTTGATGACGAGGATGACCTCGCCGACGCGTAGCGTCTCGCCTTCTTTGGCGCGAATCTCCGCGACCGTACCGGCCTCGGGACAGGGGACTTCAATGACGGCCTTGTCCGTTTCGAGTTCGATCACGGGTTGATCTTTCTCAATGGTATCGCCGACTGCGACGAGAACGGCGGTGATGATGCCGGATTCGATATTCTCGCCGAGTTCGGGGAGTGTGAACGTTGTCGCCATGACCTTGGCCGGTTTCCTTTGAAATTCGGTATGTTTAATGTGTTAAAGGATCGTTTTTGTCCGGATCGATATCGAGATCCTGCATACACTTCCTCACGGTATCTGCGTTGAGGTCGCCGTTGGCCTCCAGGGCGTTTAGGGTCGCCAACACGATAAACCGTGAATCGACTTCGAAATGGTCGCGCAAGTGGGCCCGGTCTTCGCTCAATCCGAAGCCGTCGGTGCCTAGGACCGTGAACTGTCCGGGCACCCACTTGGCGATGGAGAGCGGCAGGGCTTTCATGTAGTCGGAAGCGGCGACGAATACGCCTTGTTCGGCTTGCAATAGCTGGGTCACGAACGGGATCTTCCGCGTTTCTCCGGGATGGAGCAGGTTCCAGCGTTCGGTTTCGATTGCCTCGCGGTGGAGTTCCTTGTAGCTCGTGACGCTCCAGATGTCGGCGGCGACGTCGTATTTCTCAAGGATCGACTGTGCCTTGAGCGCCTCGTTCATGATAGCGCCGCTGCCAAAGATCTGCGCCCGGAGTTTCCCGGGTTTCTCGGAGGGTTTGAACTTGTACATCCCGCGCAGGATGCCCTCTTCGACGCCGGCGGGCATAGCGGGCATTGGATAGTTTTGGTTTTCGACGGTGAGATAGTAGAAGACTTTTTCCCCCTCGACATACATTCGCCGAATTCCATCTTTGATGATGACGGCCATCTCGTAAGCAAAGGCGGCGTCGTAGGCAATGAGACTCGGATAGGTGTACGCGAGCAGGTGGCTGTGGCCGTCTTGATGTTGGAGGCCTTCGCCGGCGAGCGTCGTGCGGCCCGCGGTGGCGCCGACGAGAAAGCCCTTGCATTGCACGTCGCCCGCGAGCCATACGAGGTCGCCGACGCGCTGTAGTCCAAACATGGAGTAGTAAATGAAGAAGGGGATGGTGTTGATGCCGTGGTTCGCGTAGGCTGTGCCGGCGGCGATGAACGATGAGAGGGCGCCGGCTTCGTTGATGCCTTCTTCGAGGATTTGGCCGTCAATGGCTTCTTTGTAATAGAGGAGATTGTTTTTGTCGACGGGTTCGTAGAGCTGGCCGACGTGGGAGTAGATGCCGAAGCGTCGAAATAGGGCCTCGAGGCCGAAGGTGCGGGCCTCGTCTGGGACGATGGGTACGATGAGCTTTCCGAGGTTTTCGTCTCCCATGAGCTTGCTGAGAATGCGCACGAACACCATCGTCGTCGAGACTTCGCGGGTATCGGTCCCAGCGTAGAATTCGGCGAAAAGGTCATCGTCGGGCGGCGTGATCGGCGTGAACTCCGTACTCCGGCTCGGCAAGAAGCCGCCAAGCTTCTCGCGCTGCCCGCGAATGTACTGGATCTCGGCGCTTTCTTCAGCGGGTTTGTAGAAAGGCGCGAAGGCGACATCTTCGTCGTTGATGGGGATGCCGAATCGGGTTCGGAACTCGCGTAGCTCGTCCTCATTCAATTTCTTCTGCTGATGCGTAATGTTCCTGCCTTCGCCGCTTTCGCCAAGCCCGTAGCCTTTAATGGTTTTCGCCAGAATAACCGTCGGCGAGCCGCGGTGATGCATCGCAGCGGTGTAGGCGGCGTAGATCTTGTCCGTATCGTGGCCGCCGCGGCGCATGCGCTCGAGCTGGCCGTCCGTCAGCGGCTTGAGAAGCTCCGTCACGCGCGCGTCGCCGTTGGCGAAATGTTCCCGGATGTAGTCCCCGGACGAGACGGTGTACTTCTGATAGTCACCGTCCACCACCTCGCCCATACGGTGCACGAGCGCACCCTCGTCGTCGTTAGCGAGTAGCGGGTCCCAGTCGCGCCCCCAAATCACCTTAATAACGTTCCAGCCCGCGCCCCGGAAAGCCGACTCGAGCTCCTGAATGATTTTCCCGTTCCCGCGCACCGGCCCGTCGAGGCGCTGAAGGTTGCAGTTGATGACGAAGATGAGGTTGTCCAGCTTCTCACGCGCCGGCAGTGTGATCGCCCCGAGGGATTCGGGTTCGTCGGTCTCGCCGTCGCCCAAAAATGCCCAGACCTTCTGGCCGGTCGGCTCCTTGAGCCCCCGATCTTCCAAATACCGGATGAAGCGCGCATGGTAAATCGCCGTGAGTGGGCTCAGTCCCATCGATACCGTCGGGAATTGCCAGAAGTCGGGCATCGATCGCGGATGCGGATACGAAGCGAGGCCGCCGCCTTCAGCGAGCTCGCGGCGGAAATTCTCGAGTTGATGCTTCGTGAGACGGCCTTCCAGGTAAGCGCGCGCGTAAATGCCCGGTGACGCATGCCCTTGGATGTACACGAAGTCCCCCCCGCTCGGATGGGCGGGCCCGCGGAAAAAGTGATGGAAGCCGACGTCGTAGAGGTTCGCCGCCGAGGCGTAGGTGGAGATGTGGCCGCCGATGCCGTCGGACTGTTTGTTCGCGCGGACTACCATCGCCATCGCGTTCCAGCGGATGATGCTCCGAATGCGCTGTTCGAGCTCGAAATTGCCGGGGTACGCCGGCTGCTCCTCGACAGGGATCGTGTTGATGTACGGCGTGTTGGCCGAAAAGGGAATCCGAATGCCCTGCGTGTGCGCGCGGGTTTGAAGCTGGCGCAACAGATAGCGGACGCGCTCGGGGGTCTCGCGGCTGATGATATCGTCGAGCGCCTCGAGCCATTCGCGGGATTCGGCCTCCTCCTCCGGCATATAACAAAAATCGTTTTTCACGCGTGCCTACCCCCACTTAAGCTAAGGTGTATAGTGTGCGACCAAAAGCGCCCGTCCCCTCCTCTAGATTCTAGGGGATTTCGGCGCGCGTGACAAGCAATCATCCAAAGAATTGGCCCCTCTTAGGCCCCCGGCCCTATATTTTCAGTTCACGACGAGCGCTAAC
>JASJYE010000199.1 GCA_030123645.1 Candidatus Hydrogenedentota bacterium
GCGCGATCAGCCAGCACGCATGAATGCGGGAAACTTCACAAGAGAGATGTGCGAACCGGGACATAATTTGATCATATTCAGAACCGATGAGAGAAAAACGAACGGGCCTTGCAAGCACTACTTGTCCGGCTTGAGCTCAAGATCTCGATAGCGATGAATCTCCCCGCTCTCGATCATATGGATAAACAAGGCGACCACCTCGGGGTCAAGCTTGTCGTGGGCGCAGAATCTAAGCTCGTCTACGATCTCCTCTGCAGACAGACCCTTGCGATAGGCACGGTCGCCGGACATTGCATCGTATGTATCCGCCACCGCCAGCACACGCACTCGATCGTCGATCGCCCCCTCCCGCAGACCGTCCGGATATCCGGAGCCGTCCAGGCGCTCATGATGCGACCGCACCAGCGCAAGATGCTCCGGCTTCAGGAATCCGACCGGCGCCAGCACATCGTAACCTACCACAGGGTGGAGCTTTATGGCCTCCCACTCGGCGTAAATGAGCGGTTCCACTTTATTTAAAATGGCATCGCTCACGCCTATCTTGCCCACGTCGTGCAGCATCGCCCCAAGCCGCATCGTTTCCACGTCTTTCGAGGGCATCCCCAGCTGGATGCCGGCCGCGACCGAGTAATTCCGCACCCGCTCGCTGTGGCCGTGCGTGTACGGGTCCTTCGCCTCCAGCACCAAGGCCATCGATTTCAACGTGTCCAGGTGCGCGCTTTCCAGGTCCTTGAGCAGATGCACGTTCTCGAGTGCCACAGACGCATGCTTTGCAACGATGCTCAGCGCCTTCAAGTCTCCATCCGTGAATAAGAATCCATCCTTCTTTTGGCTGACGTTCAAAACGGCGATCACGTGTGGTTTGCTGCGCGTATTGGGCTTGCTGGTATACGTGTCCAGCATGAGATTGTGTTCTAAGGGGAGCGAAATGAATGAGTGATCTTTGAGCCGGCGGCTAAGTTTCACCAGCTCCGGGCTATCTTGAATGTTCTGTATGCAAAGCGGAAGACTATGCTCTGCGACCCATCCTGCGATGCTCTTCCCATAGGGGACTACCGCGTCCTTCGCTTCATCCGGCAGGCCGACACTGATGGCCACCTGCAGCGCCTGGCCGTTTTCGGTCGTCAGCATAATCGAGCCGCGCGCCGCCTCGACGTGCTCCAACGAAGCGTGCAGCACAAAGTCCAGAAGATGGTCCTCTTCGTGAATAGCGGCGATCGTCTCACTGATCCTGAACGTTTGCTTCAGGTCGCGAAGGCGCGCATTCTCTCTCAACAGGCGATGGCGCTCGAGGGCATTGTCTATGGCGACTCTGATTTCGCCAATACTGAAGGGTTTCAGAACATAGTCGTAAGCCCCCTCTTTGACCGCCGCCCGGGCCGTCTCCAGCGTGGCATGGCCCGTCATGACAATCGGAATGACATCGGGGGATACGTGACGCGCCTCACGGATTAGCTCGATGCCGTCCATCTCAGGCATCATGATGTCCGTGAAAAGCATTGCGAAATCGGGCCGCTCTCTCAGGCACTCAAGTGCGTGCAGCCCATCCCTCGCGGCCTCGACGTCGTAGCCCTCTTCCGTGAGAATCTCCGTCATCAGATCGCGAATGACGGCCTCGTCGTCCACCACCAAAATGCTGGTGCAATCCGTGTCCATGCACCCCCCCGGGTTCCTATGCCGCTATCATAGCACATCGAGGCGGACCGCGCAGCGATTCAGTTTTCGCGTCCGTGCTTACTAGCTTGCGTCGATATTCGAACTCGTTCCCACGCTTCCCAGCCTGTCCAATGCAAAAATAGCAAGGGAGACCCGCGTAAAGGGAAACGACACCCGTCGGGCCCGCCCGAAGGCCTCATGAAAGATGAAGACCGCCACGATAAGGGCCAGCGTGGGTGCGAGATATTGTGTAGAGCCTATCGGCGGTTAGGGCCTGCCTGGACAGGCGGCGAGGTCAATTCTTGTTCTCGAGAAGGCACCCTATCCCCTGCCCACCGCCTATGCACATCGCCGCAACGCCATAACGCACGTCCCGCCGCTTCATTTCGTGGATGAGCGTGACGACGATGCGCGCACCGCTACAACCGATAGGATGTCCCAGCGCGATAGCGCCACCGTTTACGTTGACCTTTTCGATGTCTATGCCGAGCTCGCGGACCACCGCGATCGATTGCGAGGCGAAGGCCTCGTTCAACTCCCAAAGACCGATGTCGTCTATGGTCAGGCCGTTGTTCGCCATTAATTTCCGTACAACGCCGATCGGGCCAAGGCCCATCGTCGCCGGGTCGCAGCCGCTCGATCGAAGATCGCGCAAGTACACTACATTGGTGGTTGAAAGCGATTCTGTGAGCGCGTCCTCCGCCATAAGCAACATCGACGCTGCGCCGTCATTGATGCCGGAGGCATTCGCCGCGGTGACGGTCCCGTCCTGCTTGAAGGCCGGCCGAAGCCTGCCCAGCGTTTCGAGCGTCGTTCCGGGCTTCGGATACTCGTCCGCATCAATGACAAGCTCGCCCTTCCGCTGTTTCACCGTAACAGGGACAATTTCACTCTTGAATCTGCGGTTCTCGACGGCCTTCGCGCACTTCTCCTGGCTACTGACGGCGAAGGCGTCCTGTTCTTCACGCGAAATGCCGAATTTCTCGGCCACGTTCTCTGCGGTGATGCCCATGTGATATTGATTGAACACGTCCGTAAGGCCGTCATGCACCATGCTGTCCACCGCCTGCGCGTCGCCCAGGCGCGCCCCGCCCCGCATCGACGGCAGTAAATACGGCGCTTGCGTCATATTTTCGGTCCCGCCGGCGAGAATGATATTCGCCCTCTCGAGCAGGATGCTCTGCCAGCCGAGTTCCACGGCCTTCATGCCCGAGCCGCAGACCTTGTTCACCGTAAACGACGGTACGCCGACCGGCACATCGACTCCCATGGCGATTTGACGTGCGGGGTTCTGCCCTAGCCCCGCCTGTAAGGCGTTGCCGAATATCACTTCCTCGACATGCTTGGGATCCACGCCCGTGCGATCAAAGGTGCCTTCGGCCGCTACGATGCCCAATTCAACGGCGCTCGTGGTTGCGAAGGCGCCGGACATTGAACCGATGGGCGTCCGGACGGCGCCGAGTAATAGAACGTTGCGCATAGGTGATTACTCCTCTTGCGATGATTCAGGAAAGAGGCCCAAATATTTTTTGCGGTGTGTGGATCCGGATATGCTAGAGGAAATCAGCGCATCACTTCCACAACACGGTCGATTTCCTCAAAAGTGCTGCAGAAGTCCGGCGAAATCCTCAGATAGGTCGGGACGGCCAGGCGCGGTAATGGCGCTACACCGGCATGTGCCATGTATCTGTGCTTAGCTGCCGTCGGGAACTGCTCCCGGCGAAAGGTATCGTCCTCTTGAATGCGGTCGAGAAAGGTCAAAGGGTAATCTCCTGTTGGTACCCGAAACTAAGCTCAGAAAAATTCATTCGGGAGGGCCTATGTTCCAGAAATGGTTCAACGGACCCGGCCCCTTTCCAAGATCGAATCCGTGCTGGATGGCCCCGGTAAGGTATTCTTTTGCATCTCCGATGGCGTCGCGAACGTTCAGGCCCTTGGCGAGTTTCGCCGTGATCGCAGCCGAGTAAGTGCATCCCGTGCCGTGCGTATTTGGGGTGTCGATCCGGGGCGCGGAGAACGTTTCAAATTCTGAGCCGTCGTATAGCACGTCAATCGCGTCACTGCCCTCTATGTGCCCACCCTTCACCAGAACGTGTCTCGCGCCGAGATCGTGGATCGCACGCGCGGCCTCGCGCATGCCGGCCACATCCGATACAGCCTGCCCTGAGAGGGCCTCGGCCTCGGCCGCATTCGGTGTGACGACCAACGCCAAGGGCAGGAGCCTCGTCGTCAGGATCTGGATTGCGTCCGGCTGAAGCAGCGCTTGGCCCGTTTCGGAAACCATCACCGGATCGAGCACATACTTCTCGATGCGATAATGCGCGATGCGATCGGCGACTGCTTCGATAATGGCGCCATTGGCGAGCATGCCGCTCTTCGCGGCGTCCACACCGAGGTCTTCGACGACGACGTCTATCTGCCGGGAAACCATTTCAGGCGGCAGATCCTGGAGACTGTGGACAGCGGTGGTATTCTGGGCCGTTACAGACGTAACGCAAGCCATACCATATACTTGTAGCGCTGTAAAGGTCTTCAGATCCGCCTCGATTCCTGCCCCGCCGCTGCTGTCGCTCCCGGCGATCGTGAGTGCTCGAGGAGGAGACGGGGGGGCCATGTCAGCTTAGAATCCCTGCGATGCACGCGGTCATGAACACGGCCAGCGTCCCGGCGATCATGGCCTTGAAACCGAGTTTAGTGATCTCCCTCCGGCGCTCCGGCACGAGGCTGGCCAGCCCTGCGATGAGAATGCCCAAGCTTCCTGGATTCGCGAAGCCGCATAACGCGTAGGTAGCGATCGTGACCGAGCGCGGGCTCAAGGTTCCGGCATCGATCATCCCTTTCATGTCGGAATACGCGATGAACTCGTTGATCACGGTCTTCGTAGCGAGGAGCTGCCCGACCGCACCGATGTCTTCGCGCGGCACGCCCATCAAGAACGCGAAGGGCTGAAAGAGCCAGCCCATCACCTCGGTGAAGCTATAACCGATAGCCGCATCGAAGGCGGTATTAATGAGATACACGATGCTGATGAACGCGATGAGCAACGCGCCGATATTTAGCGCGAGCATGAGGCCCTCGGAAGCCCCGCGCGCCGCGCCATCGATAACGTTGTGGCTCTCGACTTCGATCTCCACGTGTCCAGCGAGCGTTGGCGGCGTTTCGACTTCGGGGACCATCAGTTTGGCGATCAAGATGGCCGCGGGCGCGCTCATGAGCGAGGCGGCGAGGATATGGCCGGGTTCGGCGCCGAAGGTAGCGTAGATAAGCGAGACATTGGCCGCGACGGTCGCCATAAACGCGCTCATGACGGTCAGCAGTTCCGAGCGCGTCATCGTGCGCAAGTATCCCTTGAGCGTGGGCATGGACTCGATGCCGAAGAACACGAGCATGGCCACGCCGAAGGTCTCCGCGCCCGAGGTCCGCAAGGTCCGCCGCATCACGGCCGACATAAACCGCACGACGTACTGAATGACCCGAAGATGGTAGAGAATCCCGGCGAGACAGGACACGACGATTACGGTCGGGAGCACGGAAAACGCAACGACGCCGTTGATGAACAATGGCCCCTCCCCGGCGGGGACCGCCGAGGCCGGCATCCCGTATACGGCCTACGAAGCGCAGGCCAGCGTGTCCTGGGCCGCCTGGCAGGTGCTCATCGCCGGCGTG
>JASJYE010000527.1 GCA_030123645.1 Candidatus Hydrogenedentota bacterium
GTGCCACCGCCAAACTCCTTTGGGGGTGCGTTCGAAGCCAGCGACAAACACCCCCAAGCTGCGCTTGGCGGTGGCGCCCCTAGGGTTCTCTTTCTTGTCCGCCGCGCTTGCGTCGGATGCGCGTGAGCCGATGCTGGAAACTCGCGAGCGGTTTGGCGCCGGCAACCTCGTACTCCAGTCCGGCCCGCGTTTCGAGATATTGAATGGCCTCCACGCACATGCGCTCGGCCGCCGGCAGGTCGCGTTTCCGGTGCTCGTAATATTTGGCGAGCTCGTGCCGGGCCACAAAGTGCCGTGGGAACGCGTCGATCAACAGGCGCCAGAAATCCTCCATGCGCTGCCATTGTCCAAGCCGTTTCGACGCGAAACCCGCCATTTCGAGGCAATCCCGCATGAGTTCCTTCTCCTCGGTCTCTTCGAGAAGCCTTTCCGCCAAATCAAGGACGTCCCCGTAGCGCTTTTGCTTGAAATGGATACGCAGAAGCGAAAGCCGGTCTTCCTCGTGTTCGAAGCCTTCCCCGCGCGGCGCCTCGAGCGTCTTCGAGAGGTGTCCCGTCAGCGCGGCCAACGAGAGGATATCCATCTTATGGTGATAAAAAACCGCCTTCAGCTTGCGCGCGTCGCGCGTGTGCAGATAATCCAGCCAAAGCTGAGGGATTTCAGCGCCCGCCACGTCGCCATGGCGCTCGATGCCCAGGACCTCGCGCTCGATGTTGCCCAGGCTGCAATCTCCCAGGCGTTTCTTCCAGAACCGGCGCGCAGCGTGCACCAGATCGAAGTGCATCGCCGATTCGAGACGAAACGGAATCCGGTTCGTGATAAAACGCGCCCGCAACAGCGGAAGATCGAAGCTCTTGCCGTTGTAGCTGACGAGCGTCTCGGCTCCTTTGAAAAGATCGTTGAGATAATGCAGCATCGGCTCTTCATCGTCGTAATCGCGCAGGAAACATTGGTCGAGCCGGAACACGCCGTCCCTAAAGTATCCGACTCCGATTAGGAAGGCGACGGTCCCCGCACCGCCCATCAGACCCGTCGTTTCCGTGTCCACGAACACCGCCGTCTCCGGATCGAAGGCCTGCAACTCCTCATCGTTCGCCGACACGGCAATATGGCGCGCCTCCGCCTCAAGAGCAGAACCCAGCGTCATGCACCCATGCGCGGTATCGAGCGGAAAATCGCTCCGCACGAGGTAGAACCCGTCCTCAGGATCGCCAATCACCTCACCCGGAACGACACGGTCGATTTCAAACTCACCCGCTGCCCGCCGCCGCTGCAAATCCTCCGCCCGCACACGGAATTCCGCGCCCGACATCACCCCCTGCGTACTCAGCAGCGCCTTTAATCTATCCTGCACGTCACTCATTTTCTCGCCAATCTATCCCTAACGCCGCTTCCAGCCCCATAGCGGCGACAGAAAATAGCCCAAAGTGCAAGGCCCTTAAATCTTGTGTATCCAGCCCCGGAGGGACGGCAGAATTGTAGCCCAGGGCCTGAGCCCTGGGACCAGGACGATCCCCAGTCTCCAGCCCCGGAGGGGCGGCAGAATTG
>JASJYE010000009.1 GCA_030123645.1 Candidatus Hydrogenedentota bacterium
GTTTTCGAATCCGGGCTTTCCACGCCGTCGTGAAGAGCGTCCTGTAAATGAGGTATGAATCGCGGATCTTGTGGAAGTGCGATGACACGTTTCCTTCCTCGTAGATCGTCTGGATGGGAACGGATACGACTTTGAAGCCCCCGCCGATCGCTTTGCCGAGGAGTTCCATTTCGGTCTCGTAACGGCCGCCCCTGACGCCGGGCAGGACCGCTTCGAGAAAGCGCCGCGATAGGAGCCGATAGCCGGACTGGGTGTCGTGCACGCGCGTCCCGAGGAGGACAGCGCAGAGCGAGATGGTGAGTACGTTTCCGAAACGGCTCCGGAGCGGCACATGGACGCCGCCGAACTCGCGCGCGCCGATCACGAAGTCGGCCTTCCGATCTTTCATCGCGTCGTATAGGTGCGGCAATTCGGCCGGGTCGTGCTGCCCGTCGGCGTCCACGACGGCAACACACTGTATCTGCGGATCCTCGAGCGCCTTTTTGTAGCCGGCGACCAGCGCGTGTCCCTTGCCCCGGTTTCTGTCGAAGGTAATCAGGCTCACCGGCCTGTCTTGGGCTGCCCCTGCGCATCCGTCCGTGCTGCCGTCGTCCACGACGATGACCGTGGAAACCACCGCGGACAGGTTATCCAATACGGCGCCGAGCCGATCGCCGACGTTGTAGGCCGGGACGACGACGGCTATGTCGCATGGCAAATGTCTTGGGCTGGTATCGTGTTGGCTCATCGGGCCCTCTGGAATTGCCACTGCCTCAATCGTGAGAAATGTAGCATCGATGGATGAGGGGGGTAAAGAAGCGCTCTCAGAGGGCCATTGATTGTTCTGTGCGTAGTCCTCCGGTCGACTCGTGTCATTGCCACGGTCGGGGCGTTCCGGAAACGCCGTTTTAGCCTCGGATTGGACGGATAGACACAAATCAAATCCGTTTCATCCGTAAAATCCGTGGCTAATTCTTCGAGTTGTCGCGAACGGTGTGGATTCGCAGATTGAAGAGATTGCCACGATACGCTCGCAACGACACTGAGGCTGCGAAAAACCGTGTGAGAGTGGAACATTGTCTCTTGAATCCCCTTTGTTTCCCGTGTGGACTTGGGAGAAAAGCAACGGAGACGTGTAGTGAATAGGGGAACTCGCGGGCGGGTCGCGTTGCGTTATAGATACAGCTCGGCGGGAGGGTGAGGAAGTACCGTAAAACGATCCGGCGATGGTCTGCTATAGCCTCTTTTAGGCTCCTGCTTGCCTAAGCACCTCGGCATAGGAACGAACCGTGGTGGCCAGGCCGTCGTAGAGCGCCTCGCAGAAGAGTGCGTGACCGATGGAGACTTCGGCCACGGCGGGGATGGCGGCAATAAAGGGGCCGAGGTTTTTCAGGTTCAGGTCATGCCCCGCGTTGACTCCCAGGCCTGCGGCCTCTGCGGCGGCAGCGGCATCGATGTATTGGCGAAGCTCCTGGGCCGCGTCGCCGGCGGCGAAGGCCTTGGCGTAGGATTCCGTGTAAAGTTCGACGCGGTCCGCGCCGGCCTCACGTGCCAGCGCCATGTTGCCGGGCACGGGGTCCATGAAAAGACTTACGCGGATCCCGCCCTCCTTTAATCGCTTGATAACGGAGAGGAGTCCGGCCCCGTCCTTTTCGAGGTCCCATCCATGGTCTGAGGTGAGTTGGCCGGGGTCATCGGGAACAAGCGTGCATTGCGCCGGCGCGACATCGCAGACGAGGTCCATAAACTCCGGCGTCGGGTTGCCCTCTACGTTCAGTTCGACATCGAGCATAGCTTTTAAGTCGTGGACGTCTTGGTAGCGGATATGGCGGGCGTCGGGCCGGGGATGAACCGTGATGCCGTGCGCGCCGTTTTCCACGGCCGTCTGGGCCGCCTTTATGACGCTGGGCATGTCGGCGCCCCGGCTGTTGCGCAGGAGCGCCACTTTATTCACATTCACACTGAGGAGGGTCATGGCTCCCTTTCCGCGCCGTTTTCGTTAGTGTCCGGCGGCGCAATTTCGACCGGGCTCGACAATCGCGCCGCAATGGGCCGTATCTGAGGTTGAATAAATTAAAGGATTTCCTAATTCTAGCTCAAACGATGCGCACAGGGTTGAAGGTGCAGTCATCGGGACCGGCCGGTCACTCTTTGAAGAGATCTTTCGCTACGCTCAGGAAGACACGAAGGGGACTTCACGTTTAACGGCATCACGGGACAGTTTCGGGAATTGGGATAGCTTCGAGTGGATAGTCCATCTTGAATTTAGGGGTAGGATGGGCTTTAGCCCATGCGGAGCTTGACAAATCAACACGCTATATTCGCTACGCTCAGGAAGACACGAAGGGGACTTCACGTTTAACGGCATCACGGGACAGTTTCGGGAATTGGGATAGCTTCTAGAGGGGCGAGTGGACGTAGTGCTTGAGGAAGGCACGGACCGCCTCGAATTCGGCCTTCAGCGCCGTGGCCAGATCTTGCGCTTTCTGAGGGGCTTGTGCCGAATCGACCTGCTCGAGTTCCGCGGCCAGGGCGCTCATGCGCTCGGCGCCGACGTTTCCGCTGGTCCCTTTCAGCGTGTGCGCAACGGATGCAATTTTCTCGGTATCGGACGTGCCAAGGGCGGCGTCGAGCTCGGTGAGGCGCTGGCCCGCATCGCTAAGGTAGAGGCCGTACATTTCGGCCATGAACTCGGGATCGTCGCCGAAGGTGTCGCAAAGGCGCGCGACATTGATCGGCGGCGGCTCGTTATTTTGAGGTGTCGCTTCCATTTCCGGATCGGATCAGGCCGGGATAGAGTTCGTCCGTGCAGTCGGGGCAGAGGGAGTGGCTGAACTCGGCCTCGGAATGTTCGCTGACGTAGTTCTCGATAGATTGCCAGAATCCGGAGTCATCCCGTACGCTTTTGCATTTTGCACAGATGGGGACGAGCCCGCGCAGGGTCTTGATTTCCTCGAGCTGGTGGCGAAGCACCTCGTTCTTCGCCTGGATTTCCTGCAACTGTTTTTGGATTAGGAGTCTCTGTGCGCTTAGTTGGCAGAACACCTTCACTTTGCTGCGGAGGAGGTTGGCTTCGATGGGCTTGAACAGGTAGTCGACGGCGCCCGCGTCGTAGCCTTGGAAGATGGTTTTCTCCTCGCGGCCCGTCGCGGTCACAAAGACGATGGGGATGTCCCGAGTGCATTCGTCGGCGCGTATGCGTTCGGCCGTCTCGAATCCGCTCATCCCTTCCATACGCACATCGAGGATGACCAGGGCGAGCTCGACGCCCTTCAGGATCTTCAGGGCCTCCTCTCCGCTTGCCGCCATCAGCACGTGGCGATCCGGGGCCTCGAGAAGACGGCCCAAATAGCGCAGGTCGGTGGGGCTGTCGTCGACAACGAGAACCGACTGCCGTGGCAGCTCTTTGATCGGCTCAGTCGAAGCAGTGGACAGGTGTGCGGTGCTCGAAGTCTGGCTGGCATTGTCTTGGCGCAGATCGGCCACCGTTTTGCTTCTCCCCAGGGCGGAATTTAGGCGCATTTCGACCCCCGTGCCCCATCTGATAAAGTATACCACATTAAAGAGTTGTCCGGCCAGGATATACGCGGGTTTAGGCCCATCTCCGGCTGTCGGAGCGGCGGATAGAAGTCGCGGCGGCGCAGGGGAAAGATTAGGAGAATATGAGCGAGAAAAAACGCGGGGGCAAGTCCACTCGCCTGGTGCCTTCGTTTCTCAGTCCGGAGTTCATGGAAAGCAGTGACGCGCGTCCAATCCGGATCATGTCGGAGTATGTTGAGCCGCGCACGCGGTTCCGCCGTCTGAACGTGAAGAACACGATTGTGTTCTTCGGGTCTGCGCGGACGCGGTCGCTCGAGGATGCCCGGGCGGGGTTGCGGGTCGCGAGGAGCAAGCTGGACAGCGGCGATACTGTAGCGAAATTTACGGAGGAATATGAGTCGGCGCAGCGCATGGAACACATGGCGCGTTATTACCAGGACGCCGTCGATCTTTCACGCCGGCTAACGGAGTGGTCCATGGCCACGCGCCGGCCATCGGAGAGGTTTTTTATCTGTTCCGGAGGAGGTCCGGGGATCATGGAGGCGGCGAACCGCGGCGCGAGCGAGGCCGGCGGCCGTTCGGTCGGTTTGAACATCGAACTCCCCTTCGAGCAGATGCCGAACGAGTACCAGTCGCCCGATCTGGCCTTCGAGTTTCATTACTTTTTTATGCGGAAATTTTGGTTTGTTTATCTGGCGAAGGCCTTGGTTATCTTTCCTGGCGGCTTCGGTACGATGGACGAGATGTTCGAGCTCTTAACGATTGTCCAGACGGAGAAAACGACGAAATATATGCCGATTATCCTCTACGGCAGCGAGTATTGGAAGGAAGTGGTCAATTTCGAGGCGCTTGTAAAATGGGGCACGATCGATTCGGACGATCTCTCGTTGTTTCGGTTTTGCGACACGGTAGATGAAGCATTCTCCTTTCTCGAGTCGGAGCTTTCGCGGCTGTACCCGCTCAAGGGCACGAAAGGGCACAGTTGAGCCGGGGCGGCGAATGCTGAATAATATATTCGAGCGTCGTTGGGGATCGCCGTAGATCTGAGGGGGAGCATCCCCTGATGACTCAAGGCGGCGCGGGGCGCGGCCCTGCCCGTGGAAAGGAGTACGCATGGCCTACATTTTGAAGCGCCCGGAGTGGTACCTGCCTAAAAGCGCCGCCACGCCGGAGAGCGTGTATCAGAACCGGCGTGCATTCCTAAAGGCGATGGGCTTGGGAGGGATGATGCTGGCCGGGACGGGGGCGGGTCTTGGCTGTTTGGCGCAGGAAACAGTGTCTGAAACGAAGCCGACGGCGGGATTGGCGGCGTTCACGAGAAATCCCGATTTCGCGGATGCCGGGCGGCCGCTCACGGAGGAGTCGTTGGCGACGACTTATAACAACTTTTACGAATTCGGTTTTTCGAAGACGGACCCGGCCAAAAACGCGCAGGGCTTCAGCCTGGATCCCTACACGCTGAAGGTGGACGGTCTGGTCGGCGAGGAGATGGAATTCGACCTGGATGCGATAGAGGCGCTCGGTTATGAGGAGCGCGTGTACCGCTTCCGATGCGTGGAGGCATGGTCGATGACCGTGCCGTGGCTGGGCGTGCCGCTCCGAAAACTGATCGAGAAAGTGGACGTGAAGCCGGAGGCGAAGTATGTGGCCTTCAAGAGCTTTCTCGATCCGGAGAAGGCGCCCGGGCAGCGGGACGGGCGCTATCCCTGGCCGTATTTCGAAGGCCTGCGTCTGGACGAGGCGATGAATGAACTGACCTTGGCGGTCACGGGAATCTACGGCAAGCGGCTCCCGGGGCAAAGTGGGACGCCGCTGCGAATCATCGTGCCGTGGAAGTATGGTTACAAAGGCCCGAAGAGCGTGGTGCAGATGACTTTTACGGACAAACAGCCGGGGACCTTCTGGAACGAGTCGGTGCCGAGCGAATACAAGTTCTTTTCGAATGTCGACCCGCAGGTATCGCACCCGCGGTGGTCGCAGGCGCTGGAGCGATACCTCGGTGAGGACAAGAAAGACAAACCGACGCAATGGTACAACGGTTATGGCGAGCAGGTCGCGCACATGTACGACGGTATCCCGCGAACGTTGTATTAGACCGTTTTGAGATTAGATGGATACGTTCTGTCAGTTGTGAGCATGAAGTCGTTAAGGAAGAGGAAGTCACGGGTGCCACCGTCAAGCGCAGCTTGGGGGTGTGCGGTGGCGGCTTCGAAGACACCCCCAAACGAGTTTGGCGGTGGCACCCGTTTTTGGACGACGGTGCGCGAAGGAGACGGTTGATGGCGGACACCGCGCCCTGGGTGGACGGGCTGAGCTTCGGGGAGGTGCTGGCCCGTACCGTTAGCGAACATGGTTCCCGCGACGCGGTCGTGTTCCCCCAGCTCGACCTTCGCTGGTCGTATGAGGACTTCGACGCGAAGATCCGCCAGGTGGCCAAGGCGCTGATGGGCCTGCGCTTGAAGAAGGGGGACCATGTAGGTCTCTGGGCGACGAATTGGCCCGAATGGATCTTGGCGCAGTTCGCTTCGGCCCTCATCGGGGCTGTGCTGGTGAACGTCAACCCCGCGTACCGGCGCCATGAGCTTGCATACATCTTGAAGCAGGCGGACCTCCGCGTGCTGCTGATCACAGACACGCACAAGACGTCGGACTACGAAGAGATGGTCTCGGGTGTCGTTCCCGAATTGGCCGCGGCAGGCGACCTGGGCCGAGTAGCGAGCACCGAGTTTCCCTTCCTGAACCATGTCGTGAGTATTAAGAATCAGACGCGTCATGCAGGCATTCTTTCGTGGACCTCCTTTCTGGAGCGCGGCGCGGATGTGCCGGACGAAGGCCTGGCGTCACTCGGCGAGTCCGTCGCGCCGGAGGACCCTGTGAACATCCAATACACTTCGGGAACGACTGGGGACCCGAAGGGGGCGATGCTTTCGCATCGGAATCTTTTACTCAACGCCTACCATACGGGCAGCCGCCAACACATCTCCGAAGAAGACCGCGTGTGCATCCCGGTCCCCTTTTATCATTGCTTCGGTTGTGTGATGGGGACGTTGATGTGCACGGTCTACGGGTCTGCCATGGTCATACCCGCGGAATCGTTCGAGGCGGATGCGACGTTGTCGGCGGTCGAAAAGGAGCGGTGCACGGCGCTGTATGGCGTGCCGACGATGTTCAGTGCGGAAGTCAACAGCCCGGATTTCAAGAACTACGACCTCCAAACGCTGCGTACCGGCATTATGGCGGGCAGTCCATGCCCTATCGAGCTGATGAAACAAGTCACGAAAGAAATGTATCTGACGGAAATTACGATCGCCTTTGGACAGACCGAGGCGTCGCCTGTGATCACGCAAAGTGAGGTGACGGACTCGCTGGAAGCGCGCGTCACCACGGTCGGTTCTACGCTGCCCGGCATCGAGGTGAGGATAGTCGATCCGGACAGCGGCAAGGACGTGCAGCGGGGGGAGCAGGGCGAGCTGTGGTCGCGGGGGCACGGGGTGATGCTCGGGTATTACAAGATGCCGGAGGCCACGGCAGCGGCGATCGATAGCGAGGGCTGGCTGCATACGGGCGACCTCGCGACGCAGTACCCCGACGGTAATTATCGAATTACCGGACGCATTAAGGACATGATCATTCGCGGCGGCGAAAACGTCTATCCACGTGAAATCGAGGAGTTTCTTCTGACGCACCCGAAGATTCGCGAGGTGCAGGTAGTTGGGGTGCCCGATGAGAAGTTCGGCGAGCAGGTGTCGGCGTGGATCGTCCCCACGGGGTCCGGTGCGCTTAGTGCTGAAGAAGTGATCGACTACTGTAAGGAAGGGATCGCGCACTACAAGGTCCCACGATACGTGGAGTTCCTGGAGGAGTTTCCACTGACAGTCACGGGCAAGGTGCAGAAATTCAAGCTGCGCGACATGGGGATCGAGAAGTTCGGGCTGGAAAAGGCGGCGAAGACCGAAACGGCGTAGTTTTTTCTGGGACCGGCGCTGTCGTGTTAAGGATTCCCCTGGCCTTCCTGGCCGGTCAACATCTCATGTAACAACTCGCCAACTTCACGATGCACGCGCTCATTGGGGTGGCCGTCAAGCGCGTTGCAGACCAGGTCCTTTGGATCCCGGCCCGAAAAACGGGGCGTCAAATCGAGGACCGGTACGCCCAGGGCTTCAAAGGCATCGGCGACCCTCCCGGTAATGGAGGCACTGTCCTCGACCTTGAGGAGGTAGGGAAAAATTACAACAAACAGCGTAATCCCCGAATCTGCTGCGTATTGGGCCAGATCGCTAAACACTTGCGCGTGTTCGGTCCACAACTCCTCATTAGCGTAAACGCTTTTTCGCCTCTCCCAAAAAGAAGCCGACATCTGCTTAATTCCCGTTCGCCGGACCCGCCAATAGGCGTAGTTCAGAAAATACGAATGCTCGACCAGTGTGCGCAAGGCCCCCTCCGGCGGGTCAGGGGCCGGCACCCAATCGGCTCCGCTCGCAAGGGCTGCATGTTTGATGTCGTTCACGAAATATTGAAGAATCACGGTATCCGGTGTGTATGGATACGCCTTAAGGGCGCTCAACTCCTGGGGCGTGTCCCAGCCCGATTGCGCAAGGTTCACGACCACCGCCTCCGCCCCCAGTTGCCGCGCAAGAACGTTCGAGAACCGGTCATGGACATCCTTGACGCCCCATCCCGCGGCAATGGAATCGCCCAGCACAATCACCGTCTTCTTGCCCCTCAAGTCCTCGGGAGCATGCTCTACGTCCCTGTAATTCAGTGAATTGACGGGATGCCAGTAGCGTTCATGCCATCGCTTTGCCGCCAAAGTGAAGCCGAAGCCGTCAGTTTGAACAAAGGAATAGAAATAGGCCTCCAAGGCCATGGCCATGTAGAGCAAGGTGAAAACCAGCACGGCACAATTGATCGCAACGGTCCGGAGGGCGGTCTGCGCTTTCCATTTTTTGCCCAACAACCAGCAAGCCAAGGCGGCGATTGCACTAAGAAGAAGAAAACTACTTGCCAAAATGGCCCAACGCATCGTCACAAGATTCCTTGCCTCGGTGATGAACAGCCCAATGCATCGTTACAAAATTCCTTGCCTCAGTGATGAACGATAAATAGTGTAGCATGGTCCCATGAGCATCCACCTTCCGCGGAAACGCCCCTTCAAAGTTGCCCGTTCCGCTTCAAGTATTGACTGAAACAATGGGAATTGGGTATGAGCCGTTATCCGAACACTGAACGACAATTCCGGACTGGCGCCATCGCGGTGCTCAGTTTGGAGCCTCTCCCTCGGGCATATGGAGACGACTGCAGCGTAGTCCTGCGGACGGGTTGGGCGTAGCCGCGCTGAGATCGCATTTACGCCAGAAGATGTGTATGATTTTAGCGATTTCGTCAAGTCTCCGATACGCCTTTATCGACAGATAAGTCTGGATTAATCACAATGAAAGCCTTTAGCTACAGGATACGATTTCCCCGGTCTACGCAATCGCGCACGCATTCCGCCGGGCTCCTCCACGCTGCGGGGGCCGCTGTCCTATGGGTCGCCGGGGCCGCGGTATGGTGCGATGACGTGTCCGATTCAGATGCGTCCTCGGAGACGCGTCTGCTGAGCAAGGTGCGGCAGTTGACCTTCGAGGGGCTGCGGGCGGGCGAGGGCTATTTTAGTGCGGACGGCACGAAGCTGGTCTTTCAGAGCGAGCGGATGGCGGAGAATCCGTGGTACCAGATTTATCTTATGGACCTGGAGACGGGGGACGTGGACCGGGTATCGCCGGGGCATGGGAAGACGACCTGCGCGTGGATCCATCCGGAGGGGGAGAAAGTGCTTTTCGCTTCGACGCATGAGGACCCGCAGAGTGAGGCGCTGCAGCAGGCGGAGTTGGATTTTCGCGCCTCGGGCCAGGAGCGCCGTTATTCGTGGGACTATGACGAGCATTTCGACCTATTTGAGACGGACTTCAAGGGGAGGCATTACACGAACCTTACGAAGGCGCGTGGCTACGACGCGGAGGGGTCGTATTCGCCGGACGGGTCCAAGATAGCCTTCGCGTCGAATCGGCACGCGTACACCGAGGCGCTGTCAGAGGAAGACGCGGAGATTTTCGAGAAGGACCTGTCCTACATGATGGATATCTACATCATGGACGCGGACGGCTCGAACTTGAAGCGCCTGACAAACGTAAAGGGTTACGACGGTGGCCCTTTTTTCAGTCCCAACGGCGAGCGGATCGTGTGGCGGCGCTTTGCGCCGAATGGCGCCACGGCCGAGGTGTATACGATGAACATTGACGGCTCAGACCAGCGGCAGATCACGCGGGTCGGGGTGATGTCGTGGGCGCCGTATTACCACCCGAGCGGCGACTACCTCATCTTCACGAACAACAGCCTTGGCTTTGCTAATTTCGAGTTGTTCATGGTCGATGTCGAAGGACGGCGCGAAGCGGTGCGCGTCACATTCACCGAGGGCTTCGACGGACTGCCGGTATTCAGCCCTGACGGGAATCGGCTGGCATGGACGACGAACCGCCCGGCGAGCGGTAAATCGCAGATATTCCTCGCGGACTGGGACGACAAGGCGGCCCGGCGGCTGCTCGGCCTGCACGAACTCGCCGAGGTCCAGCTCGAAGGCGCGCCTGAGTTCGCGGCGACGGCTTCGGCCATCCGCGCCGCGGACCTGAAGCAGCATGTGGTGTACCTTGCGTCGGACTATATGGAAGGCCGCCGGACGGGAACGGTGGGAGAGCGCCGCGCGACGGCTTACGTTGCGGAGGTTTTTAGGGAAATGGGCCTCGAGCCCGCGGGCGACGCGGGGACATATTTTCAGGAATTCGAGTTTACGGCGGGCGTGTCTCTGGGCGCGGCGAGCCGTCTGACTTTGAACGATACGGAGGATTTCGCGGCGGGCGAGGCGTGGCGGCCGTTGGCCTTTTCAAAGACGGGCTCGATCGAGCCTTCGGGTGTGGTGTTTGCGGGCTACGGGATTCAGGCTCCGAAGGGTGAGGGCGATATCGGCGAGTACGATTCGTTTGCTCATTTGGATGTGACGGATAAGTGGGTGATGGCGTTCCGGTACATGCCGGAGGATATATCGGCGGAGATGCGCCAGCACCTGAGCACGCATTCGAGTTTGCGATACAAGGCGATGACGATACGCGACTTGGGCGGGCGCGGATTGATCTTGGTGAGCGGACCGAATTCGGGTGTGAAGAACGAGCTTGTACCGCTGTTTTTTGACACGTCGCTCGGGGAGACGAGTGTGGCGGCGATTTCGATCACGGATGCGGCCGCGCAGTCGATCTTGAATCTGGCGGACCAGGATCTGAAATCGTTGCAGGACGCGATCGACGATGGGTCGTTGCAGATGGGCTTTGAGATTCCGGATGCGACACTGAGCGCGCAGATTGATATCGAGCAGGAAACGCGGATCGGGCGTAATGTGCTTGCGCGGCTGTATGCGGGCGATTCGAAGGGGGAGAGCGCGATCGCGATTGGGGCGCATGTGGACCATCTTGGTGTCGGCCGGAGCGGGTCTTCGTTGGCGCGCGATGACGAAGCCGACGCGGTCCATTATGGTGCGGATGACAACGCATCGGGGGTCGCAGGGGTGCTCGAAATCGCGCAATATATGGTGGATCAAAAGGCCAAGGGCCTTGACATGCAGCGCGACGCGATCTTCGCTGCGTGGTCGGGTGAGGAATTGGGCCTGCTGGGTGCGAACTATTTCACACGGACTTATCTTGAGGATGAGAAGGCGCTGTTGCCGCCGCATATGGTGGCGTATCTGAACATGGACATGATCGGGCGGCTGGAGAATGAGGTGATTGTGCAAGGGGTGGCGTCGAGTTCGATCTGGCCGGGTGAGATCGAGCGCCGCAGCATTCCGGCGGATGTGACGGTCAACGCGCACGACGAGGCCTACCTGCCCACGGATGCGACGTCGTTCTATTTGAAGGGCGTGCCGTTTATCAGCGCGTTCACGGGTGCGCACGAGGATTACCACACGCCTCGGGATACGGCGGACAAGGTGAACTACGGTGGCGCGGCACGCATCGCGAAGTTTATGGGCCTGGTCGCGCGCTCGTTGCTGGCGCGGGACGAAGCGCCGGACTATTTGGAGGTGCAGCGCCCCGAGAACCTGGAAATGCGAGCCAATCTGCGCGCGTATCTCGGCACGATTCCCGATTACGCGGCGGAGGTCGTGGGTCTGAAGCTCTCCGGCGTGAGCGCGGGCGGTCCGGCGGACGACGCGGGCCTGAAGCAGGGCGATGTCATCGTCGAGCTGGCCGGGCGGAAAATCGAGAATATTTACGATTATACCTTCGCGATCGAGGCGCTTAAGATCGGCTTAGAGATTGACGTAGTTGTCGAGCGCGGCGGAGAGCGCCTCACGCTGAAGATCACGCCGGGCTCAAGGGAATAGACGGGAACAGGAGGACGGATGAGCGTATTCAAGCGGTTCGATCATGTGTCGATTGGGGTAACGGATGTGGCGAAGGCGCGGGCCTTGTTCTTGGACGTGCTAGGCGGTGAGGAGCTTGCGGACAAAGGCTCGAGCCCGAGCGAGGGTTTCGACTGGTTCACCTTCAATCTGGGCGGCAAGAAAGTGGAGGTTGTGATCCCCACGTCGCCGGAGGGGGGCGTGGGCCGTTACATCGAGAGCCACGGCGAGGGCTTTCACCACATGTCAATCGCGGTGAACGACCTGAAAGAGGCGATCGCGTATTTCGAGTCTAAGGGGGTGCGGGTTATCGGGACGAATTTCGACAGCGATAATTTCAAGCATTGTTATCTGCATCCTAAGGACACGTTTGGGGCTTTGATTCAGATCTTCGAGGAGAGTGAACAAACGAAAACCGATGCGGGTTAGGAAGTCCCTAATGTCTGTGTCTGCTGCGTTGAGCCATGCGTTTCGTGGAAGCCTTGTGGTGGCCTTGGGCACGGCGTGTGTATCTTGGGCGGTGGAATTTGAAACGCCGATTGCGATCACTAATGTAACGCTCGTTCCGGAGCCGGGGCAGCTCGTGGAGGGGGCTACGATCTTGCTGGACGGCGGCCGGATCGATGCGGTGGGTACGGAGCTGACGGTTCCGTCCCACGCGGAGATCATTGATGGGACGGGCCTCTGGGCCTACGCGGGTTTCATTGATGCGGCGAGTCATGTCGGCATCAAGGAGAATGGGCCGTCGGCAGAGGAAAAGGCCCGGTTGCTCGATCAGGAACAGGAGGTCTCGCAGGGGCCGCGCACGAGCATGCAAAAGGCGAACCGCCAGGGCGTCTGGCCGCATCTGAATATCTACGATTTGTATGAGGCGGAGGATGCTGCGCTTGAGGCCTATCGGAAGGCCGGGTTTACGACGGCGCTGATTACGCCGCGCCCTGCGATTATCGCCGGGAAGGGCGATGTCGTGCAGCTTGGCGGGAAGGCGATTCGCAGTTCGATTGTCGCGCCGGGCGTCACGCAGATCTTTGGGATGGGCGCGCCGGTTGAAGGGGAGTCGTTTCGCAATCGGGGATATCCGAGCTCACCTATGGGCGTGTTTGCGCTGGTGCGTCAGACCTTTCTCGACGCGCAGTGGTATCGCGAGCGGCACGCGCTGTACCAGCGCCATCCGGAGGCCGTGAAGCGCGTGGTCTTCGATCCGGTGCTGGATGCGATGGGTGATCTGTTGGATCGCCGAGAGCTTGTAATCTTTGCGGTGGATACTCCCAACGAAATCCATCATGCATTGGACTTGGCGGCGGAATTGAACCAGCGCGTCGCGATTCTGGGCGGGAAAGAGGCGTGGAAGGTAGCGGTGCGGCTCGCACGCGAAGGGGTGCCTGTTATTGCGAGTCTGGACTGGGAGAAAAAGCCGCGGCTGGCGCCGAAGAAGAAGAAGTCGAAAGATGTCGTGACCTATACCACGGCCTCCTGGACGCCGGAATGGGAGAAGGACTTCTTCGAGCCGCTGGCGGTCCGGCGGGAGCGTATCCGCGAATGGGAGGAGCGGGTCAATAACGTGCATGTCCTGCTGGAAGCGGGCGTGACGGTTGCGCTGACCGGACGCGACCTGAAGGACACGAAGACGCTCTGGAAAAAGGCCCGGGAAGCGCTCGAGCTGGAGTTGACGCCGGAGGAGCTTTTGGCGGCGTTGACGACTGCGCCGGCATCGATCTTTGGATTGGAGAATCGCCTGGGGACGGTGTCCGAAGGCAAGGTAGGCAATCTCGTTCTCATGACCGCACCGCTCGAAGAAAAGAAGAGCCAGGTGCGGTACCTCTTCGTGGATGGGGAACGGTTCACTTATAGCACGACCGAGAAGGGGGACGAGGACGACGAAGAGGCCGAGGCCGACGAGTCGGAAGAAGACATCGACGCCGAAGACTCGGATTCCGAAGAAACCGAGGCGGACGCCGATGCCGAAGAGGAAGAAGAATCGGATGAGGAGCCCGAGGATCGGCACCCGTGGACCTCCGAGTCGGCCGATGACCGGAAGATGCCGATGATTACGAAGGGCGACGTGTTGCTCCGCGGCGGAACCGTGCTGACGGTCACGCAGGGGACGCATGAGAATACGGACGTTCTGGTGGTGGACGGTCGTATCCGGGCGATTGGCCGCGGCCTCGAGGCGCCGGAGGACGCGAGGGTCCTCGATCTCCGGGGCTACTGGGTCGTGCCGGGTCTGATCGATCCGCACTCCCACCTGGCCGTGACCGGAATCAACGAGGGCTCGCAGTCCATCTCTTCCGAAGTGCGCCAGGCCGACGTCGTCAACCATACGCAACTTGGAATCCACCGGGCGCTGGCGGGCGGCGTGACGACGATTCACACCATGCATGGCTCGGCGAACACGATGGGCGGACAGAACGCCGTCCTCAAACTTCGTTACAACACGTCGCCGCGGGAGATGCTGGTGACGAGCGGGCCGCGGATCGTGAAATTTGCCCTGGGCGAGAACGTGACGCGCTCACGCTCACGGCCGCGCTATCCCAACAGCCGGATGGGCGTGGAGTCGGTGTTTAGGCAGGCCTTCAACGCGGCCATCGAGTATGAACGGGAATGGCGGGAGTACGCGGAGAAGCTCGCGGACGGCGTCGTCGCCGAGATTCCGCGGCCCGACCTGCGCCTCGAGGCGATTAGCGACATTTTGGCCGGGGACATCTGGGTGCATTCGCATTGTTACCGCGGCGATGAGATGCTGCGGCTGCTCGCGGTGGCAGAGGACTACGGCTTCCGGATCGGGACCTTGCAGCACGTGCTCGAGGGCTACCGCGTCGCGCCGGAGATGTATAACCATGGCGTGGGCGGCTCGACCTTCTCGGACTGGTGGTCGTACAAGAAGGAGGCGTACGACGCGATTCCCTACAACGCTTCGATGATGATGCGCGCGGGCATTGTGACGAGCCTCAACTCGGATTCTGCGGAGGTCATCCGGCACTTGAATCTCGAAGCGGGCAAGATGCTCCGCTTTGGCGGTCTGACGGCGGACGAGGCGATGCGCCTTGTCACGATCAATCCTGCGATTCAGATAGGGTTGGATGCGCGAATCGGAAGTATCGAAGTGGGGAAAGACGGTGACTTCGCCGTGTACACGGGCCACCCCCTCGATACTTTTAGCAAGAACGTGATGACCCTTATCGAGGGCGAGGTTTACTTCGCGTACCCCGGCTATGCCTTCGACGGGACGCAGCCTGGACCGGGTCTCACTTCGGTGCCGTCGCCGCCACGAGGGCCGCTTGGGTTGGAGAAGTTGGCCGGGGCGAAGGCCTATGCCATTACCGGGGCGACGGTACATCCGGTGAGTGCCGCCGCGATTGAGAACGGGACGGTGATTATTGCGGCAGGGAAGATCGTGGCCGTCGGGGCGGGAATCGATGTGCCTGCGGACGCGACGGTCATCGACGCGAGTGGTCTGCACGTGTATCCCGGCCTGATTAACGCCGCGAGCCAGTTGGGTCTGGTGGAAATCTCGGGGATCGCGCAGACGGTTGACGCGCGTGAACTGGCGCAGTTTCAGCCCGACTTACGGACGATGTCGGCGGTGAACCCGCACAGCGAGCACTTGCCGGTGTCCTTGTGCGAGGGTGTGACGACCGCGCATGTGCTTCCGAGCGGCGGCATCGTCTCGGGGCGGAGCGCGCTCATTCAACTCAGCGGCTGGACCATGCCCGAACTGTTGCGCGACGGAGAGACGGGCCTGGTCATGAATCTTCCGTCGCTGCCAAGCGAGCTCGATGAGGAGGACCGCAAGAAACGGACGGATGAACATCGCGAACGCGTGGAGGATACGGAGGCGTTCATGCGTCTCGCGCAACACTACGCGAAAGTGAAAGGGATATCCGACGTGCCGTTGGCAACGGACATCCGCTTGGACGCGATGGCGCCGTATGTACGGGGCGAAAAAACTATCTTCTTCCGCGCGAAGACGTATAAGAGAATTCTCGAGGCGGTGAACTTTGCCGAGGTGTTCGGGCTCAAGGCGGTCATTCTCGGCGGCGGCGAGGCGTGGAAGTGCGCGGAGTTGCTTGCGGAGAAGGAGATTCCGGTGATCGTTACCGATGTGTTCACCATCCCGAGGAGCCGCTTCGAGCGTTTCGACGCATTCTATACGAACGCGGCCAAGTTGGAGGAGGCGGGTGTGCTGTTTTGTATCGCGACCGATGGCGCGCAGTTCGCACGGCAGCTCCCGATCCATGCCGGGTTCGCGGTCGCGCATGGCCTATCGGAAGACGCGGGCCTCCGGTCGATCACACTCGACGCGGCGAGAATTCTAGGCGCGGACGATGAGATCGGGTCGCTGGAAGCCGGCAAAGTGGCCGACCTAATCATTACGACGGGCAATCCGATGCAGGCGGGCACGCGGACGGTGGGCAGTTTCCTGGCCGGTCAGCCTGTCGAGCTTAGCAGCCTCCACGAAAGGAGTTACGAGCGCTTTTTGGCACGGCCCAGGCCGGACCTCAAGCCAACGGGCGAGCTTCGTGGGCCCCCGCCGATGCGGATCGCCCCTGTGGATCGCCGCGATACGGACTGATCCGGGTCAGGCGGCGAGGTGGATGGTGCGCACCAGGCCGCGGATGGCGCTGTCTTCCGGGGCACATTCGAGAAGGGCGCCGCCAAAGACCTGCTCGTCGCTGATGAAGAGGGGCAGCCACATGGGGGGCTTTTTCTCTTCGGTGACGAGGCGCACGAAGGCGAGGTTGCCGATTTTGATGGGCCGGAGTTCGGCGATGTTGTCCCACTCGACAAAGTGGGAGGCGCCGATTAGGTTCTGGCCGCCGATGCCGTTCTCGGTGATGACGTACTTGAAGTAGCGCGACATCACGAGAGCCGAGACGCCCGCGTATAAGGGTGCGATGAGGATGAGATAGTAGCCGATCGTATCCAAGACGACGGAATAGGGGACCATCTGGAGGCTTGCGTCGAGCATCCGCCACAGCAAAATCAAGATCGATCCTACGATGGCGCCGGTGATGTAAACGAAGAGGAAAACGGGTTTGAACTCCATGCGAAAACCGTGTGTGGGGGACATGAGATTACAGCCTTTCCTGATTCTATCCTGCGACAATTGAGCCTTCC
>JASJYE010000528.1 GCA_030123645.1 Candidatus Hydrogenedentota bacterium
TGAGTATGTTCGACCAGATCCTCATGGGAACGTACACTGCGCCACGGGCCGTGTAGCTTGAGTAGGCATACCAGGACTGTCGCGCCGAAGTTCAGCCCGGATAGCGCCCGTGTGAAGTCACGGGCCGATGGTGGGCCCAATCCCCTCAAAGTCCTGGAAGGCCTGCCGCAGTTCGCCGGGGAGGGGGATGGCCTTGGGGACGGTGAGGTCGACGCAGGTGGAGATGGTGACGCCGTCGGCGACGAGGGTGTCGGTGTCGTGGAGGTAGATCTCGTAGGCGAGATGGACGGTTGACTCGCCAAGTTCCGCGCACCGGACGCCGATGTCAAGTGTCGACGGGTGAAAGATCTGCTGCCGGTAGTTGCAGGTCTGCGAGACGACGGGGATGCCGCTTTTGCCCGTGTCGCGCATCTGCGCGATGCCTATGTCTTTGAAGTATTCGATCCGCGCCATCTCAAAGTAAACGAAATAGATGGTGCTATTGACGTGGTTCATCGGATCCAAGTCGCGGAAGCGTGTAGGGACGGAGACCCATTTTTTGAATTCGTCGCGCATTCAGCCTTTCGAGGAGGCGCCGTCGCCGAGAAAGAAAATTTCGGCGGGCTTTTTCATGAAAGCCCGGTCTAATCGCGATCGGGGCGTTTGTGGAAGATGAAGAGATGCTGGTGGGGGAGGAACTCCTGCAGGTCGTACAGCTCGAAGCCGGCGGGGTGCCATTCCGACAGGACGTCCAGGACGGTCATGCGGTGCTCGGGCTTGATGTGGCTCGCGGTACGGAAGGCCTCTGCGCGGTACTCGAGCAGGGCGACCTTGCCGCCGGGCGCGAGGGCCTCCAGCATCTTCGCAAGCATTTCCTCAGGGTATTGGAACTCGTGATAGACATCGGCCAGGATCATCCAGTCGATCTCTCCACGGGGAAGCTTCGGGTCTTTCTCTTCGCTCAGGACGGGTCTGACGTTCGTGATTCCTTCGCTTTCGCAAAGCTGCACCAGCAGGTCGATCATTTCTCGCTGAATATCGACGCCATACACCACGCCGCCGGGACCGACTTGCTTGGCCATCTTGCGCGCGTAATACCCGGAGCCGCACCCGATGTCGGCAACTTTCATGCCGGGCTTCAGGTCCATGTACTTCAGAACCTCGTAGGGTTGTTCTTCTTCGAGACGGCTTGGGCGTTCGAGCCATTGCGCTCCGTGATAACTCATGATGGGCGCGGGGGTGCGGGTACGCTTCTCTTTTTGGGCAGTCGCCGTGGCGTGGAGGAGCCACGCGGCAGCCAGCGACAGGGCGAAAAGCCGAATGAAACGGCGCGCTCGGGCTTTCATGGACACCTCCTGCAACGAATAGGGGCCTAAATTGGGCAGTGTAGGACATCGCGCGGGTAGGATCAATTCTACTCGTGAGTTGAGGGTGCGACGTGCTAGAATTATGGAACCAAGCATGAGCGGAAGGAGAGAAGGAGGGGGTATGTCTAGCCGAAGGGTGTATCTGACTTATCTCGGGGACGCCATGAAGGAGCCGCTCATCTATGAGCTCGGGCACAA
>JASJYE010000200.1 GCA_030123645.1 Candidatus Hydrogenedentota bacterium
TACACGGCCCGTGGCGCAGTGTACGTTCCCATGAGGATCTGGTCGAACATACTCACTTCGGGTGCGTACGCCCTCGCGGTCTCGAGGGTGATCTGGTCTTCCTCATACATCCGGTGCATGTAATGCTCGAACAGCATCGAGTGAGAAAGGCCCTGCTGCATTCCCATCCGGATCATTACGGCGTCACCCTCCGCGATCCCGCGTGAGATCATCTTGATGTCGCTAAACATCACTTCCAGTGCAGGAAGCCGGCCGCCTCCCTTCTTGGGGAGCAGTTTTTGACAGATCACCCCGCGCAGACTGTCCTGGAGCTGCAGCCTCACAAGATCGCGCTCCACGGGGTCGAAGAAGCTGATAATCCGGTTCACGACGCCGCTCGCGTTATTCGAATGCAGCGTGCTGATCACAAGATGGCCCGTAGAGGCGGCGTTAATCGCGGCGCGAATCGTATCGGCGTCACGCATCTCGCCAATGAGGATGACATCGGGGTCTTGGCGGAGTGCGCCTCTTATACCGACGACAAATGACGCCACGTCATCGCCGAGGCTCCGTTGTGAAATAAACGCCTTCTTGTTCTCATGTACGTACTCGACTGGATCTTCAATCGTCAGGATGTGGCAGGTCCGGTTCCGGTTGATCCAATCTATCAACGCCGCAGCCGTGGTCGTCTTTCCACTGCCCGTCATGCCGACGATTAACAGGAGCCCGTCGTTCAGATCCGCAAGCTCCCTCATCATATCGCCGGGCATCGACAGCTCCTCGAAGCTCGGGATTTTCTCCGGAAGATACCGAATCGTAAGATGCGGCGACCCCGACTTGGTAAAGGCGGACGCGCGGGCATAGCCGAGACCGCGCTGGTGGTAGCTGAAACTCGTCTGTTTCTCTTTCTCGAACTCCGCCCAGTGCTTGGGTGGAGCAATCAGTTTGAGGAGCTGAAGAATTTGTTCCGCAGAAAGCACACCGACGATGTCGGCGCTGTGCGTCTGGTTGTCCACACGGAATATTGGATTTTTCCCCGGTGTGAGATGAATGTCGCTCGCGCGGTATTGCAGCATGGCCTTAAAGAGCATCTCCATGCTAATCGGGTCCGTGCGGTACTTGGCGCCTTCGAAGCGCCACACCTCGGGTAAGGTGAATTGTTCCGATAATAGGTCCACGGCTTTGCGTGCGGCCTCGGCATCCTGCGAATTCGGCCCGGGACACACAAAAGTGTGCACCCCGTTTTCCACTGTGTGCTCACACGCATCGCCAAGCCCGGCCGCGACCTCGGTGAGCTTGTCTGCCAGCTCACCCAAAGCCGTTATTCGAAGCGTGAACACCTCGAAATCCTTTTCATAATCGGGCCGCTCGGCCTCGAACTCGACTATGTCCGCGTGGCCCATCACCTTTCGCGGCACGCCACGCGCCTTGCGCAAGGCCTCGTCCGACATCGACACGATGTTTCGGATGCTTTTCTGAAGGCCCATGCCAGTGATCATTTCGGCCATACTATTCCTCCGTACGATGACTTCGTCTCAGTGTCTGACCTTCCCTTCCAGGAAAGAGGCGGATCCCCACGGCAGACCTCATAGTCTAACCTATTTCAGCCCCGGACGAATACCTCGACCGGCGACTGCGCCGTGCTATAGTCGCGAGAAGCTCTAACGATCTTCTGGAATGCTTCGGGAACGCCAAATATGAGAATTATTGCGGGCACCGCGAAGGGGACCCGCCTCGAGGCCCCGAAGGGTCAAAATACGCGGCCTACCTTGGACCGTGTGCGCGAGGCCTTATTCAGCATCCTCGGCCCAAAGGTGGACGGCGCGCGTGTCCTAGACCTTTTCGCCGGCACCGGTGCGATCGGCATTGAAGCGCTCAGCCGAGGCGCGGCACACTGCGAATTCATCGAAAACGACGCCCAATGCGCCGGCCTGATTCGCCGGAACCTCGAAGCCGCGCGGGTCGGATCCCGTGCTGAAATCCGGCAATTCCGTGTACCCGAGGCAATCTCCGAGCTTGGTGATACTGGCCGGAGCTTCGACCTGATCTACGCGGATCCGCCCTTCAATTTCGAGGACTATTCCCTCATTTGTGACGAATTGACGCGCTATGACCTGCTCGAGCCTAAGGGAATTCTCATCATCGAGCACGATAGCCGGATGTCTCTTTCGGATTGCTCTCGTGAGCTGTCATGCTTTCGAGAGGCCGGCTACGGCGCCACCTGCCTATCGTTTTTCTCTGCTCGCCAAGAAGAGACAGATTCCCAGTAGCACGGTTGCCTTTGTGTCTGCAGACTTCTTGACGCTTCATATTGTATGTGCTAAAGTGTGTGCGACTAGATATAGCGATGGATCATCGCTTCTCCAGCGCCCACGCCCCAAAGGTAGAAACTCTAATGCGTTGTCCATTCTGCAACAATACGGATGCAAAGGTCGTAGACTCCCGATCCTCGAAGGAAGGCGACGCTATTCGCAGGCGCCGCGAATGCCTGCACTGCGCAAAACGCTACACCACGTATGAGCGCATCGAGGAAGTCGCCCAGATGGTGATTAAAAAGGACGGGCGTCGAGAGCAGTTCGACCGCTGGAAACTGAAGGCCGGGATCCTCAAGGCGGTCGAGAAGCGACCCGTTACCTTGGACCAGATCGAAGGGCTCATCGACGAGGTCGAGCGGAAGCTCTTTGGCACTACGGAGCGCGAAGTCTCCACCGTACTCATCGGTGAAGCGGTTATGGATAAGCTAAAAGGCATCGACGAGGTTGCCTATGTCCGCTTCGCCTCCGTGTACCGCCAGTTCAAGGACCTCAACGAGTTCATGAACGAACTTAAAACGATGCTCACCTAAGGGGCCGCAGGCTCCTGGCGCCAAGAACCTCTGCTAGCGTCCAATCTTCCTTTTCTGCTACGCTTCCCCTCTCTGTTCGCCCACTCTCGGGCTACGTGTCTATTCGGCGAAGGGGCAATCCGGGATTCACCATTGAGACAGCATCCAGATGACGATAGGGCGGCTGATGACCGGGACGACTCAGTCCGGCACGCAGAGGCACGAGCGGGTTCGCTGGACGCACAGCTCGCGCTTAGCGGCGCGCTTGCAGGTCTCCCGCAGCCCATTGCGACGGTCGTTAAGCGCGATGGAAGAATAGCCGCCTTCGATGCGCTTAAGATCGCCGGCGCGATCGAACGTGCCGGCCTAGAGACGCGCGAGCTCGATCGGGACACTTCATTCAGCCTCGCCTCGGCGGTTGCGCTGTATCTGGCGTCGACCGATGAAAACCGGGAATCCACAAGCTCGGAAGATGTGCAGCGGGCAGTCGAGCGCGTGCTTCACGAGATGGGTTACGACAGGACCGCCCAGTGTTACCTTCGCCACAGGGAAGGCCGGCGGTGGGCAGAGGGGATTCACGCCGATGCGGAAACCCCGAATACCGAATGCAGCGCGGATCTAAATATTGGTGAGCATCTGAAGATCTCACTCCACGACGCCGATCGAATTATCACCGACCCCGCAAACTTCGACTCGGCGCTTCGCTCAGACCCTGAGGGCAGCAGCCGGCTGCTCGCCGCGCGTGTGAAGGAGGGATTCGCCCTTTCGAAGGTATACTCGCGGGCCGTGTCGGAGGCCCATACCCGCGCCGACCTGTTCCTGCACGATCTTGATGCGGTGGATCGCTTGTACAGTATTTCCCCGTCCTTAGAACGATTGAAACGCTTCGGGATGGAAACCGGAGAAGCGCAGCAACGCTCCTTCGCCGCGAAGGAACCGGACACGCTGATCGCACAGGTGGCCGGACAATCGAGGGCACTCCGGCCTTATTTCAAAGGCCCTATCACCTGGGAAGGCCTCAATTTTGCCTTCGCGCCCTACGTGCACCAGCTCGACGCCGGCGGTTTGCGCGATCTGGCGAAGGTATTGCTGTATGAATTCGCGTTTCGTGCGCTTTCGGACGGGACTGCGAACAATGAGTCGAGCTTTTCGCTCTACTGGGACGTCCCGCAGCATATGTGCGGCGTGGAATTGACGGGCCCCGGAGGAGCGCTTACCGAGCGCACATGCGAAGACTACCTGGACACGGCTCGGGATCTGGCCCGGGCGGTCCTCGAGGTGTACCGGAAGATAGCGGGAGAGGCCGTTCCGCTTCCAGCACCGTCGCTCGTGGTTCATCTTGCGCCCCATGCCTTAGAGAGAGCGGAACAAGCGCTGTTTCTCGATAGCGTCAGTAGCATCGTATCCGCCGGGATTCCAATCACGATCCGATGTGAGACGGATTCGCCGATGCTTCCGCATGCCGGAGATCTGATGTCGCCCGTAGGGGTCGTGGCGCATCGCGTGACGCTGAACCTGCCGCGGGCCGCTCTTCGCTGCCGCGACGAGCAAGGGCTCTTCGCCGAATTGGACCGGATGGTGGACCTCGCGCTTCAAGGGCATGTACAAAAGCGCGCCTTCCTCGAGCGACTCGTAGGAAAACAAAGGACTGGACCGTTGGGACTGCTGGCGTCCTCGCGAGACGGCTGCCCGATGGTGGACCTCTCGAAGGCCGGCTTTGTCGTCGGCGTGATTGGTCTCAACGAGTGCGTGCATGCGATCACCGGGGCGGGCCTCCACGAGAGCACCATGGCGGCAGACCTTGGTGAGGCGGTAATCGGCCATCTTCGCGCCCAGTGCGAGCAATGGGGCGAAGGTCTCGGCATGGACGTGTTGCTCGAGCCCACCTTCGAGCGAAGCGTAGGAATAAGATTTGCTTCGGCGGATTCGAAATTGTTCGGGAGCCGCGCACTGGAGATCCTCAATAGCACTGCAAAAAGGGGGACTGACGCAAGCGAAGCAAGCCACGAGCGCAGACGTGTCTGTCCCCCTCTTTGTTACGCGGCCGGAGCGGCCGCGGTGGACGCGGCGCGGTTGACGCCGATGGAGCGCATCCGGCTCGAGAGCCGTTTGTACTCGCACTTCAACGGCCGGGCGTATAGCCGGCCCCCTCATCCTGTCGGAGAAAGCACAGCTGAAAGCGTTGCGGCCTTCCTAAAGAAGGCCTTCATCCAGACCCCGTGCCGGGGCCTCGTTTTCGAATAGAAGCCCTGCCCCCCTTAGATAAGATCCTCTTCAAAGACCTCCGACTCAATCCCTAAATCCAAGTTAATCCATCGGCTGTGCCGGTGAGAATTCATAAGGTTTCACCGTTCAAGCGTTTGTTTTTTTGACAGGATGAACAGGATGAACAGAGTTTTTCAGTCTCTTTTTTTCACCACGAAGGGCACGAAGAACGGCTTCTATACTACAAATATGGAACCTTCGTGCTCTTCGTGTCCATGTGGTCTATTT
>JASJYE010000201.1 GCA_030123645.1 Candidatus Hydrogenedentota bacterium
CGATAAAAAGTCTATTGTCGTTGACGCTGAAGGTTCTGCCGCAGCAGGAGGGAAAGCTTGGCCGAAGCCGCCCGGGTCTTGCCGCGGCTCCTGACGCCTGAAGAACGGCCCCGGGCCGCCGTCATCGGCCTGCCGCGCGCCGGGCAAGGCCAGGGGGGTCCCTCTGTGCGCCAAGGCGCACCTGCCCGAAGTCCGGCGAGGACCGGAGCGAGGCCAAGGGCCCTGTTATTCCACCAATGCTCAAACCCATGTTAAAGAACCCGTAATTGCCAGCGCAGGCACTCCTCTACCCTTATATTATCTCACTCCACACACAACCTGTCAAGGGCTATTCAGGCTAAATCCGTATCAACTCAAGAGATAGGCGAACCCACACTTGATGCGCCCGGCCGCACAGCTCCTCCAGACAGGCGGCAGCTCCGGCGAAAGATTCTCGAGCGACTCGTAGACCCGTTCCGTGCCGTCACTCGCGGACGGTGATTCGCCCGCTTCGGGCCTCGAACGTTCCATCGGGCCGCCGGCGCACGTCCTCACCCTCGAGAATTTTTTTCCTCTGTTCCGCAGCTCAGGCAGGGTGCCCGAATAGAACGCTCGGGTCGCGAGGCGGTGGAATGCTAAAATGGATTTTTCGGCGCAGGCCGGCCGATACGGCTAAGATATCGCAGAGGATGATGAGACCACAATGAGTACGAGAAAACTTTCGGGCGATCGGGACGCTATCGACTTGCCGTCATCCGAAGGAGAGTGGCAAGCGCGGTTAACGCCCCAGGAGTTTGAGGTCATTCGCAAAAAAGGGACCGAGCACGCATTCTCCGGCGCCTACCACGACACGAAGGCTCCCGGGATCTACGTGTGCGCGGGCTGCGGCCAGGAACTCTTTCGCTCGGACGCCAAATTCGACTCGGGCACGGGCTGGCCTAGCTTTTTCAAAGCGATCCGCGATGACTGCGTCGCGGAGCTCCAGGACCATTCCCTTGGCATGGTCCGTACCGAGGTCGTCTGTAGCCGGTGCGAGGGTCATCTCGGGCACGTATTCGAAGACGGCCCCGAGCCGACGGGCCTGCGTTACTGCCTCAACTCGATTTCGCTCCGCCTGTACGAGGACGGAGATTCGTAACGCGCCGATTCTCAGGAACTTTCAGAGACCTGCTTGCTCACGCCGGGGACCGCAAAAAAGTAGGCCCGCCTGAGAGCCAAACGACTGCGTAGAATCTTTAGACCTTTAGGCCGATGGCGCGCATCAGGGCGAGCGCGTTGCTCCGCTGCACCACCCCCTCGCGTATCTTGAAATCGAATACCAAGCGGTCGCCTTCCAGGTGGTCTACAAAATGCACGTTGGCCGCCTTCGAGCCGAAGGTCCCCGCCGTGTCCGTGATTGCCAAGTCATGCGTCGTGACGAGGCCGATCCCCCCGCCCTCTATGAAACCCTTCAGGACGGCCTCGGCGCCAAGCTGCCTGTCACGCGAGTTCGTGCCGTGAAGAATTTCATCCACCAAAAAGAGAAGCGGAAGTTCCCCATGCTTAAGCTCCAAGATCTCGCGCAATCGGGTTATCTCGGCATAGAAATGGGAGGTGCCGCGCTGAATCGAGTCGATAATGTGCAGCGAGGCCCCAAGCGCCAGAGGTGAGACCCGTAGCGACTTGCCGCGTATCGGAGCGCCCATGAACGCCAGGACCGCATTAATGCCGACGACGCGCAACAGCGTGCTTTTCCCCGACATGTTCGAACCGCTGACCACGAGCATGCGGGGCTGCCCGCCAAGGTAGACCGTGTTCCGCACGCAAGAAGCGTCCGGCAGCAAGGGATGACCGAGCTCGTGCCCATCGTAGATGACCTCCGACTCGGTAATCTCCGGAAAGGGATCGCCCGGATGCTCATAGGCGTAGCCGGCCAGGGCGCACAGGACCTCCAGTTCGCCCATCGCATTGACCCACTCGGGCACCATCGCCCCACAACGCGCCCGCCAACGTTCCAAGGCATAAGCGAAATGGACAGACCACAGCAACACCAGCGCGATCGGCGCGAACATTTGGTTGCGGTGGGCATCGAGCCATATAACCAAACGCGCCAGCTGGGCTATACGCGACGAGGCTTTCATCCCGGAGGCCGTTAATCTTTCCCGCAATCCGCACAACTTTGGGGTTTCGAAGGTAGACGCTTCAAAATGCCGCACGACCTCTGAGAAAACGACTAGATCTTTCATGGGTTCGTCGAGATCGCCAATGACCCGTGCCACTTCTTCTCTCATTGAACGTGCAAAAATCAACTCGGCCGCCACGAGCAGGATAAAGGGCGTCAGAGACCAGAGATCGAAGCCCCAGCAAGCAAAGGCGCCGGCGCTCAACGCTACCAATGACACGGCCACCCAAAAACGCGGCCCCGCGGAGAGCACGGGGGCGGCGGTGGCCCATGCACGGAGCAGTTCTGGACGTACGCGGGCGCGCACGCTGCCCGCCAGCAGCGCAAGCCCCTCCCTGAAGTCGAGTTGGCCGCGCAATTCGGATACAGCTTGCTGGCGCGCCTCGATCTCGGCTTTCCCCGCTGGCGCACACAACCACTGCGCCAGCGTGGCTTCGCCCGCGCGAGTGCGGGCCGTGCACAAAAGCTCGAAGAGTGAGGCCTCTCCAAATAGGTCGAGATCTTCCGCGTAAAGATGGCCCTTCGGGACAAGATCCCCCCCACCCCGGCCCTGACCGGCCCAGCGATCTTCGATGCGGTCGATCCCGCGCTGATAATAAAGCACGGCGCCTTCCGCATCCTTTTTCGCGCGCAGGATCCGCTCGTGCATGATGAGGAGTGCAACAAACGCGAGGATCGGCGCAGCCAGAAATAGGGCCGGGATTACTCCTTCAACAAGTGAGAGCCAGAGGATTCCAAGCCCGGCAATGAATATGGCAAGGCGGCTATTAGCGCACCAACCATCTCGGCGCCGCAAAACTTCCAACGCGCGCTTGCGGTCTTCGAGTCGCTCGCGGTACACGGCGAGGGGATTGTGCTCCTTGCTCATGAAAGCGCCTCCTGCATAGGGGCGGACGTGGCCGGATTACGGAACACCCGAGTAACCCGCCCCACCTAGGAATGAAGAAAAGAAGTGCAGATGTTTCCGAAGCGCCGTGGCAGGTACGGAAATCAGTTTACCTCGACACCCACCATGGCTAAAGCGCGCCGCAGGTCGTCCGGGGTAAACGGCTTCTTCAGGCAGGTCACGGCGCCCATTTCGATGATCTTTTTTGCAGTCTCCGCCTCATAATAACCGGTCATCGCAATGACGCTCGTCGAGGAAGTGTCGGGGGAAGACTTGATTCGCCTGCACACCTCGAAGCCGTCAAGCCCGGGAAGGCGAATATCGAGGAAAACGACACTGGGCCGGAACGTCCCGATCTGATGTCCTGCATCGAAACCATCCGTGGCGACGTTGATCTCGAAGGGGGCCTTGGCGCGTTCCAAAAAACGGCGTATGAGTGAAATAATCGCTTTTTCATCGTCGACAACCAAAATCCGGACGCAAGCATCGCGAAGATCCGAATGCAGCGGAATTTTGTTGTCGCGCAGAAAACGGATTAGATCGTCGCGGCGAATCCTGCGGTGTCCCCCGGGAGTCTTAAACACGCCAATGCGCCCCGCTTCCGCCCACTTCCGAATCGTGTCGGGAGTGACATGGCAGAACCTTGCGACTTCGGAGGTGCTAAACGATTGCTTTGGTTCCATGCGCGTGTGCCCCTCGCCTCAAACGCTGATTTCAGTCTTGACTGCCGGTTCATGAGCACGTGTCGCACCACCTGAACTTCCCTGCGCTGCGCACATCCCGGCGCACTGGAGCTGGAACGGGGAGTCGAACCCCGGACCTCATCATTACGAGTGATGCGCTCTACCAACTGAGCTATTCCAGCGCAAACTAAATGGTGCCAAGGGGCAGAATCGAACTGCCGACACGCGGATTTTCAGTCCGCTGCTCTACCAACTGAGCTACCTCGGCACACCAATTGAGAGTACGTAATTTAACCTCGGCAAGTCAAATCGCGCACACACAGAAAGGCGTGGGGAAAGGCGGCGATAGCCCGTGTGCGGCTTATCCTAAGCGCCTGTCCATGTGAATGCCGCCGACGCCCACGTCGCCGACCGATCGGCGGATTCGAGACAGCGTATCGAGCATCTGTTGGGCCGACACCGGTTCATTGCCCTCTCGGCCCGTCACGCAAAAGAGTAAATCGAGTGACTCAGGTACACCTGAAGCGCCCTCTTTCGACGCGTCGAGCTGATGCACGATTCCTGATGACTCGTGAAGGGAGCTTAGGTGCTTGCGCCAACTGTGCTGGACTTTCTTGCAGTAGGACTTGGCTTCGGCCGCCGGAACGGCGCAAATAAAAAAGCCTCCGCCCCAATGTCCGACAAGAAAATCTCGCTCGTGAAAATTCTCCCCGCACAATTTTAAGGCGCGCGCAAGATGACGCAGGGTCTTGTCCCTCGCGGCCCCGCCCTGACTCGTCCCAAACCTGTGAAGATGCAGAAGCTCAACGAGTATCACGGCAGAGGCGCTTTGACGCGTAATAAGCTGCTGAACGCGCCTTCGCGAACCTTCCGCGTCGGGCAAATTGGTAACCTGGTCGATATAGTCCTCCGAAGCCGAGGCCCGAAGCAGCGCTTCCACACGTTGGGTAACCTGATGCAAATCAAAGGGTTTCGTCACGTAGTCATCCGCACCCTGTTCGAGGCCGTGTCGGACTTCTTCGGGGTTGTCCATGGCCGAAAGAAAGAGAACCGGCAACGTATCCAGGGAGGAATCGCGGCGGATCTGCCGGCACACTTCGAAACCGGAAACATCGGGCAGCATAACGTCGAGCACGAGAAGATCCAGCGACTCCTTCCTCGCGATCTCGAGGACGTCTCTGCCTGAAGTGCAGACGGCGCAAGCGTGCCCCGCCTCCTTCAACTCTTGCGCAATGCGCGCAGCGGTCGCGGCATCATCGTCGACAATGAGAATCTTCGCCACTCTTTCTGTCCTATCGTGTCGGGCCACGACGTCCGGGCGGTTACCGTGTAGCTACACACAGCCCGCTGTTGCCCACGTTTAGCGCTTCGAATGAGATTCCGTCTGTGTCGTTTCTGGTGGGCGAGGAGGGACTCGAACCCTCAAGCCCTTGCGGGCAACGGATTTTAAGTCCGTCGTGTCTGCCAATTCCACCACTCGCCCGGGAACCGGAAGGCAGTAAATGTTGGAGGCGGCACCCGGACTTGAACCGGGAATACACAGTTTTGCAAACTGCTGCCTTACCAATTTGGCTATGCCGCCAC
>JASJYE010000010.1 GCA_030123645.1 Candidatus Hydrogenedentota bacterium
ACAGGCGTACAGCGTTGTCGTCTTGCCACAGCCGGTGGGCCCTGTGACGAGGAACAGGCCGTTGGACTTGTGAATGATGGTTTGAACCTCGGTCTCCATGTCCTTGTCGAGACCGAGCTTGCCGAGGTCGATTTGGACCGCTGTGCGGTCTAAAATTCTGAGCGTAATGCACTCGCCGTAAAGCGTCGGCAGGGTAGCCACACGGACGTCGACGTCCGCGTCGCCGATTTTAAGCTCAATGCGGGCGTCCTGTGGCAGGCGGCGTTCGCCGATATCCATATTACTCATAACCTTAACGCGTGACACGAGGGCGAGCGAGATCGCCTTGGGTGGAGAAACGCTCTCGTGGAGCACGCCGTCGAGGCGCAGCCGGATCCGGAAATCTTCCTCGTAAACTTCAAAATGAATGTCAGAGGCCATTTTCTGGACCGCCTCGAGGAGGACAAGGTTCACGATCTTGATGATCTCGGGCTCTTGGGCCAACTCGACGAGGTTGTCCACATCGCCGACAATCTGCTGCTGGCCCAATTCTTCGAGCGTTAGCTCCTTATCGCCGACCTTTTGAAGGACTTCCTTGAGGGTTTCATGGATGGAGTCTGCTTCGTAGGCATAGTTGCTCTTGATGCTGGCGCTGACGTCTTGCATGTTGCTGACGGCCCCTACGACAGGTCTGCCGATGATCTGCTGCAGGTCGTCGAGCAAACTCAGGTTGAGTGGGTCGGCCAGCGCGACCACGATCGTTCCGTCTTCGCGCTCGCGGATGGGCATGACGTTGTAGAACTTTGCGACGTCCGGCGGTAGTGTGCGCAGGACTTCGTCTTTAATCTGGAGCCTGCTCAGATCGACGCGCTCCATGCCCTGTTGCACGCCGAGGGCCTCGAGCACGTCTTGCTCCTCGCACAGTTCCATCCGCACGAGGACGCGGCCGAGGAAATCGCCGGTGAGGCGCTGCCGCTGGAGGGCTTCATCCAGTTCCAGTGGCGTAATGACGCCTTGCTCAACGAGGATGTCGCCGATGCTGCGCCGTTTAGAAGCTACTGTTGCCATGTATTCGCTTGTTTACTCCTGCGTATGCCCGGATTGTTCCAGGTCAGTTCTGAACAGCCGGCGCGTCCTCAAGGCCGAGAGCGCGGGCCTGCAGTTCGAAGTCGTCCACGCCCTGCGCTTTGCTTACCGCTTCATCATAGGAGATAATCCCCTTTTTATACAGGGCCATCAGGTGCTCGTCGAGGAGATTCATCCCGTACTTGTGCCCGGTCTGAATCGCCGAGGCAATGCGATAGGATTTGTTGTCGCGAATAAGATTTTGAATTGCGGGCGTCGCGATCATGATCTCGAATGCGGCCACACGGCCAAAGCCCTTCTTCACTTTTAGCAGGGTTTGGGAAATGACCGCTCTGAGGTTCCCGGCGAGCTGCGTCCTAATCTGCTCCTGCTGGTTGGTTGGGAAAGCGTCCACAAGACGGTCGATGGTTCGCACGGCGCCGGTGGTATGAAGAGTGGCGAAGACAAGGTGGCCCGTCTCGGCGGCGGTCACGGCGGCCTCGATGGTTTCAAGGTCGCGCATCTCTCCGACGAGAATGATGTCGGGGTCCATGCGCAGCACGCGGCGGAGCGCTTCGGCAAAGGTGGGGACGTCCACGCCCACTTCGCGCTGGGTAATGATGCTTTTCTTGTGATTGTGAAAGAACTCGATGGGGTCTTCGATGGTGACGATGTGATGGTCGTATTCGGTATTGAGCCAATCGACCATGGCCGCGAGGCTCGTGCTCTTGCCGGATCCTGTGGGTCCGGTCACCAAAATCAGACCGCGGGGCAGGTTGATGACGCTGCGGAGCGACAAGGGGAGGCCCAATTCCTCCATGGTGGAGATTTTTCGGGGAATTTGCCGCAGGACCAGGCCGACATGGCCGCGCTGCTTAAATATTGAGACGCGAAACCGGGCAATGTCCTCAAATGCGAAGCCGAAGTCGCTCCCGCCGACTTCCTGAAGTTCCTGCTGGTTGTCGACCGAAGCGATGCTCTTCATCAGGCGTTCCGTGCCTTCAGGGGTGAGGGGTTCATCGCCGAATTGGATAATGCTGCCGTGAACGCGTGCGCACGGGGGGTTGTCGACCGAGAGATGCAAGTCGGAGCCTTCGCGGTCGATTAACATTCTCAAAAGACTGACCATTTCGTACGCCATGTTACTTGCTCCTTCCGCTTATGCGACGGCTGTCGCTTCCGTCTTCAGAGGCTCGTCGGCCTTCGTGCGGCGATTGACTTCTTCTAGTGTCGTAATGCCTGCCAGGGCTTTCTTCCACGCGTCCTGGCGAAGTGTGGTCATGCCGTTCTCGCGCGCCTTGGCTCTGAGTTTAATCGAGGAGGCGCCTTCGAGGATCATGGTGCGGAGCTCGTCGTCCATCAACAGCAACTCATAGACGCCCAGACGGCCGGTATAGCCCGTGCCGTGGCAGTTGTCGCAGCCTTCGCCGCGCATCAATTCCATGGTGTCCAGATCGACAGGCAACCCGAGTCTGGTGATCTCAATTTTTTCGGGCACGTATGGGGCCTTGCACGTGGTGCAGTTGATACGCACGAGACGCTGTCCAAGCACTGCTCGCACGCCGGAGGCAACGAGAAATGGCTTCACGCCGATGTCGACCAGTCGTATGAAGGCGCTCGACGCATCATTGGTGTGAAGCGTGGAAAAAACAAGATGGCCCGTAAGCGCGGCCTTTATGGCGATTTCCGCCGTTTCAAGGTCACGAATCTCACCCACCATCACGATGTCAGGATCCTGCCGGAAGATGGCTCGTAGGGCGCGAGAGAAGTCCCAGCCAATTTCATGCTGGATTTGTACCTGGTTGATTCCCGTAAGCTGGTACTCGACGGGGTCTTCCACGGTGATAAGCTTTCTGTCCGGCTTGTTCAGGCTGTGCAGAGAAGCGTAAAGTGTCGTAGTCTTTCCAGAACCGGTGGGTCCGGTCACGAGGATAACGCCCGTCGCGTCCTCAAGAAGGAGTTCCCATCTCTGCTGGTCGTCCGGGTTGAACCCTAACTGGCCGAGACCGAGCTTTAGGCTTTCTTTGTCAAGGATACGCATGACCATGCTGGCGCCGTAGTAGGCAGGAAGCGAGCTTACACGAAGGTCTACGCCCCTCCCGGCTATCTGGATTTTGATGCGGCCGTCCTGCGGAATCCGTTTTTCGGCGATGTCCATCCCGGACATGATCTTCAGGCGCGAAATGATGGCGTCTTGGGCGCGCTTGGGTGGCGACGGCATGAGCTGCATGACACCGTCTACGCGGTAGCGGACCTTGACGTCAAACTTGCCGGGTTCGACATGGATGTCGCTTGCGCGCATGCGGAAGGCTTCCATGATCATATGGTGGACGTAACGAACCACCGGGCTGTCGTCATCGTCCTCATCATCGGTGTCTACGACGGCGTCGTCCACGGCGATGCTATCCATGCTCATGCTGCTCAAACTCATGTCGCTCGATGAGAGGCTTCCGAGGCTGCCCGCGGAACTGTCGAGCGAACTGATGTTGGACATGGTGCTTAGGGTGCTCATGGTGCTTGCGCTGCTGACCGTAGACAGCATCGTCTCCACCGTGGTATCGGCAAGACCATAGTACTTATTGAGTGCTTCACTAATCTCTTCGGGTGAAGCGAGCACCGGCTCGATCTCCCTTTCAAGAAGGCGCGAAAGGTTGTCCAGGGCATTGATGTTGGTCGGATCCGCCGTAGCAATCTTCAGGAGAGGTCCCTCCTCTTCAACAGGAATAACGCGGTAAACCTGGGCAATGCGAACGTCTATCAGGTTTCGGATGCGTTCGGGAATTTCCCGGTCGGAGAGTTTGACAATTGGGATGCCGAGCTGCTCGGCGAGACCTTCGGAGATGTGGGTTTTGCTAATGTAGCCGAGGCGTACGAGAATCTCGCCCAGCTTCTTTCCGCCCATGCTCGTTTGCTGGCGATGGATGGCCTCTTCGAGCTGATCTTCGCTAATGAGGCCGCGATTGACCATACTCTGGCCGAACATGCTGTGACCTTGGGATTGCATCGTGTGGAGCCTCTATGATTCGTGTAAGACCACTTTACCAGAGGTGTCATAGAAAGTCAATACGAATTCTGCTGTTCATTACTGCAAATAAAGAACTTACGGGGCTTTTCGTCAACAAATTACCCTCCGTTTGGCGTCATTTTTTCCCAACTTTTCGTCCGCACGCAGATTGTTGAATTCCTCGCCTTCATGGGGATGCCCCTACGCGACGGGAAGGCCCTATTCTCCTGAAAATTGATGAGGCTGTCAAGAGGCTTGTCGGGATGGATTGGGTCGCCTGCCAGAGCGGGAGTGAAGCTGATGCCTCAGAGTTTGTGAATCAGGCCTTGGGGGCCATGAACACTATCTCGCACTCGAGGCCCTTGCCGTCGCGCATCGGCCGGAGATGGCCCAATCGCTGCAAGGCGATGAGATTGCCGCTGGAATAAAGTTTGTGGAGCAGATCGATAATCTGCTTCATTTTGACGTTGGTGAGGTTGAGCCGCACGCCGTCGAGCGCGCTGCCGGCGAAGCGGACCTCGCTTTGCAGGCGCGCATTACCGTGCATGGAAAGTTGCATCAGCGCGGCGTTGGTAAATGAGTAGAGATCGAAGTTGGGGTCTCTCGCCTCGACGCGATCCATGATGATGCGGCGGTCGCTGCGCTCGCCAAGAACCAGCTCGCGCATCTGACGGATTTGAATCAGCCGGTCGACAGCGTCTTCGGCTTGCGTCCGTGTCCGCTCATAATCCCCTTTGAATCCCTGTACGAAGAAGAGGAGAAGTATCAAGGCGAAAACCGCGAAGGCGCAGACAATCATGATGCGTTCGCGTTTCACTAGGGTACGTCTTGCCATTATGAATCCTATCTTCTCGCAGTTAGTACGAAGGTTTCTTTACCGTCGGCAAGGGCCCGCTTGAGCCGCCCGGTGTCGATAGTGAAGATCTTGGAGTTCTCGAGGGCCTTCATTGACTCATTGAACTTTTCCAAATCCTTGATCTCGCCGGAGATTGTGATGGTCATGTTTTTTGTCACCTTAATCTCCATCTCCTGAATCGTGGCGACGCTATTGGGCAGGTGCCTGCCGATCTCTTGGAGGATATCGAGCAAGGTGGGCCTGCTAAACATCTCTTTGGAAAGCGTGCTGGTAGTCGAACGCTCTTCCTCTGCGGCGATCTGCATGAGATCAAAGCTCTCTAATCCGCCGATATCAGGCTGGGGCCGCTCGATGAGGAGGTCGGGGAAGGTGGCGTCGAATTCCTCCCACACGGCTTGGCCCAGTTGCTCGACACGCTCCAGGTTGTTTCGATGATCGGCATACACCAGGCCGAAAAAGCCCAATAGGGCGACAACCCCCAGGAGGCAAGTGGCGATCGCGTAGTTGGCCAGCGTGCGGCGAGTGCTGGCCGAGGAAAACTGCTCCTGGAGAAAATTCATGTGGAAGGGTCCGTCCGCAGCCGAGTAGGCGGCGGCAATCGGGCCGGTCCACCGATTGACAAGGTCGGTGACGTCGTCCTCCTGCTCCGAGTATCCCGGTAAAATATCCGGGTCGACGCCTTCGAGTTCGAAGACGATCACCTGATAATTCACCGGGATATCGAACTCGTCCTCGAAGAGAGCGCAGTCGGCTTCGGGGAGGCCGGATACGGTCACGGTGAGCGACTGGACCGGGTTTTCGCCAAGGCTGTCGGCCGCGCGCGCCCGGAGGATGTTGCGCAGCTCGCGGGCCACCGCGGTGGGGTCGGAGCGTAGCATCCGCGCCGACGACTCCAGGCGGCGAAGGTAGGTCAATCTTTTCCCCTCAACGACGGCGAGGACGGATTCCCTTTCTCGAAGATGGAGAACGGCATGGGTGCCGGCGTTTTTGCGGCGAACCGCATCCCATAATGCCGTCATGGAGACGGCGTCCAAGAGGGCCCCATCGACGGCGATGCCGGCTTCTTCGAGAATCGCGCACTGCACCTCGAGGGCCTTGCGTTGCACTGCGATGGCCAGGACCTCGCTCCGATTATCGACGACGCGCGTGATCAGAAAATCGACGATGAGCTCTTCCATGGGAATCGCTAGAAAAGGTTCAAGCTCGAAGGGGGCGGCGGAAGCTACCTTGCGCTTTCCACGAAAAGGGACCGTAAGCAGGCGAATTGTGCTCCACGCGACCGGCATGGACAGAACGTACATGGGCGGCGGCGATTCGAGCTGCGCCGCCGCTTCGCGGGCTGCGGCAACTTGGGCCGCGTGAAGGTCCACGTCGTCGCGGGCTAGAATCGGCACCTCGATCATCTCGAGTACCTTGGGCAATCGCCCGCCGGTCTTGACGACGGCGATTCTCACGGCGTCTCCGGTAATTTCTACGGCGCCGATTCTTGCGGACAGTCTCATGCTTATACTGCTTTCGTTTTGTTTGGGCCGTTTTCGGCCATTTGAAGGGTTTCCTCTATTGGATTACGCGCCAATCGATAATGCGGAACATTTGGGCCGCGCCGCTTCCATGCGTGTCACGCCATACGAAGGCCTCGACGCGCACCTGGGCGTCGTCGCTTTGTCCGTCGCCCTGAATGCGAAACACCTCGCTCGCCACATCGAATAGGTCGGGTGGCGGGAGCTGTGGCGGGAGCTGATTCTTGTCGTCATCTTCGTCCCGCGGCCGGGGCGGCGGGAGCTCCCGAATAATCGCCTCCGAGCGGAGCTCCCCAATGCTTCGATAGGGCCCAACTTCGTCCAGTCGCTGAAGGATCTCATCGGCCTTTTGCGAGGGGGCCGGATCACGGCCGTCGGCGGTTAGCATTGCTTCGAGAACCTCGAAGGACGCGGTGTTGACATTCACGCGTCCTTCGGGGTGACCATGTACCGTAAGCAGCTCGTTGAGTGGGAGCTGCTCGAATTCCGCCTCGTCATCACCGAAATAGACCTCCAGCGTAATGCCGGGAAGAAGAAGAAGCTCTTCGATGGAATCCATGGGGCCGTTCTTGCACTCGAAGGGGACCTCGAGTTGCTGGTAGTAATCGTTCTCGGCGCCCTCCGGCCGGGTCTCGTCGTCGGTGTCGAGCCAATCGAGGATGACGTCGATCGGCAGCACTTCGCCCTCGCGCATTCGCACTTGAAACAGAACTGTCAGCGCGTCGACAAGCGGGACGAATTCAATCTCGCCGCCGCCGCGGTCTTCGTAAATCAGCGCGTTCAGATTAATTTTTGCGTACTCGTCGTCAATCTGGACACTGATCATGGCTTCGTTGAGGTTAAGCAGCGGGGTGGAGCTGGCCCAAGGTTCATCCAGGCTGTCGTAAACGTCGGTGCTCTCTAATTCGGCTTCCTCTTCCCCGAACAGGAGGTCGGCCGCCAGGATGCTCATGCTGAGTGCGATGCTGGACTTGGCGGCCATGTAGGCCTCGGTGGTGCTGGTATGGCGCTCGATCAATGTCGCGTCGACCTGCATTTCGTAAGCGAACTCGACAATAATTACGGTCAGCAGCACAACGAATAAGAGCGCGAGCACGAGGGCGATGCCCTCGTCGTCGCGGCGCATATTCCGCTTAGCGGTTAATCGGGTATTCATTTTCAACGTCGTTATATCTCGTCTCTACGGCTGTGTTCCGGCCGTATATAATCGGGGGGTTCATCGCGTACGCCTACGCCCACGGGGACGGTGAAGACGAGCCGGAAATCGGCCTCCTCGTCGGGATCCAGCTCGGTCGCGAAACCCTCCTCCTCAAGTGGATCCGGGAAGTTGATACGGACGTCTACGGCCCAGGGCAATCTCCCGTACTCCAAAGAATCCCAGGTGTCGACCCAGTTCTCCCCGTCGAAGTATTGAAACAGAATCGATTCGACGGGAATGTTCCAGCCGGAAGACTTCATGCCGATCGATTCGGCAGTCTCGGCCACCTCTTCACGTGTGAAATCGGCCGCGCCCAAGGACGCGCCGAAAGCTGAGCCGGACAGCGCCAAAGGCGTCTCTGTGACTTCCAAGGTGGCCTGCGGCTCCCGCCCGAAATCGGTCAAAAGGTCTTGCGCCTCTCCTTCACTCTGCTCCGAACCGAGCTCGTAGGTGACTAACTTAGCGAAGCCCGGCAAACCCGTGCTGCCGGCAAGCGGCGCCGTGGAGACAAAGGTGAGCGAGGTGCTCGTCCCATCCAGCCAATAGCGCATTTTGCCGCGTCCGATAACGGGATCGCCCTCAGCGCCGGCTTCGGTGGAAAGGCCCGCAGCCCGGAAAGCGGCCCCGGGCGACCAGCCCTCGCTGGCCTGAGCCAGATTGCTCATGAAACTCCGGGTCAGAAACTGCCGCGTACGCATTTCGAAGGACGCGGCGCGGGTGTCCTCCGTCGATTGAATGACCGTGGAGAAGGTCACGTATATAATGGAGAGAATGACGACCAGCAGGGTAAGGGCCACCAGGAGTTCCAAGATGGTGAACCCCGCGCGCTCGGATATGCACTTATTACAGTTCAATTTGCAGCCCGTCATAAAGCAAAAACATGATGGTGCGGGTCTCTTCCGATCCGCTAATCCACACCGTTACGTCGAAGAGGCCGGGGGCGACCTCGGGGTCGCGCAACTCGGCCGAGTAACTGTAAGTATAGCCCTCGAAATTCTCGCCGAAGTCACCGTCGCCCGACTCGCCTCCAGATAGGATTTCAAACTCGGCGATGCCGACCGCCTGGGCGACGAGTACGTCCATCAGGGCCTGCTCTTCGGCGTCCACGAACAGGTTTAGGGATGCGAAATGCGCCTGGAGAAGAACGATCAGGGAAACGCCCAACACGGCAAGCGCCACGACGATTTCAATGAGTGTGAAACCGTCTATCCGGTGTTGTGTATGGGGACGCCGTGCCATAACTAGGTGGTCCCTCCCTCGGTCAGCGTCGCGCCCCCCGATACGGGGTCCCACTTGACGATGAAGACGTCGCCGTCTTCGTTGACCAACGAGAACTCGACATCGCTCCCCAGGCCGAGCGGCGTCAATTCGATTTCGACGATGCCCTCGATATGCTGCTCGTCACCCAACTGGACATATTCGATGTAGACGCCTTGCGGCACGCGTGTACGGCCCAGAAGCGGGTCGGCGACCTCTTCAGGCAGGATCTCCTCGCCGTGTTTGTCGAGGTCGAAATCCTCTTCGAACAGGTCCCCCATACCTTGTAAGATGCCTTGTTGGTCGTGGACGACGCGTTTGGCCCGGGCGCTAAGCGCCTGGCGCGAGCGCATGTTGAACTGCTTGACCATGCGGCTCGTCTGCTCGTTGAGCAGATCTTCGCCTTCCTCACTGCCCCGCTCGTTTTCGGGCAGCTGGAGCTCCTCCTGGGCGAGGCGGTAGAGTTCCATATCGTCTTCGGGCAGACCGTCGTCCTGATCGACGAAGCCTTCCTCTTCGAGCTCTTCCGGCTCCGGCTCCGGCAAGCGTTCGCTCCAATATTCCTGATTGTCGAGGTCGATCATCACGGTGATGGTTTCTTTTTCCAAAGTCGCGCGGGCAATTGCACTGCGGCCGTAGTTGGCGAGATGGCGCGCGGCGCCCTCGTGCGTGCTGTAAATGAGGATCGGCAAGAATTGCGGCATGGCGGCGGCGACAATGATCGCGATGATGGCCATGACCACCATCAATTCGATCAACGTGAAGCCGTCACGGCCTCCGCCGCCTGCGCTCTGTCGTCTCTGGGTCAAATGCATCGCTCCTAGTAAGCGGTTTAGTGCTAAGATAAATCGGCGCTCGAGATGTCTGCGTTTTCGTCTTCGCCGCCGGTGACGCCGTCGGCGCCGTAGGACATGATGGTAAAGTCGCGGCTGCCCTCGAGGGTATAGACGTAGCGGTTGCCCCAGGGGTCGAGCGGCACCTGCTTGGCGTCAAGAAAGACGCGGTTTTTCGCGTTTTTTACCAGCGCCTCGAGGCCCTCTTCGGTCGACGGGAAGCGTTTGAAGGCCAGGCGATAGGCTACGAGCGCCGATTGGAAGTTCTTGATTTGTATTTTGGCCGTGGTCATTTCGGCCTCTCCCAGCGATCCCAACACGTTGTAGCCCACGACTGCGGCAAGCATGGCGATGATGGCGATGACCACCATCAACTCGATAAGGGTAAAGCCGGCCTCGGAGCCACGCCACCGCCGTGTCTCAGTTCGATCCTTTCTCCTTCCGTTCATAGCGCTCTCTGCTCCTGCATATTGTCTCCGCGATTCATCTGACCGGTAGTGTAGGTTATTCAACCCTTTCTGCGATCTATCCAATGTTTGTGCTCAGGTTGAGAATCGGCAGCAGAATTGACAGTACCAACAATCCGACGAAGATACCCATCACGACGATGATGATGGGTTCGATCAAACTGACGATGGCGTCAATGGTAATCTGGACGTCCTCATCGTAAATGTCGGCTACCTTGACGAGCATGTTTTCGAGTTCGCCGCTACGCTCACCCAAGTCGGTCATATGAATCAGCAGGGGCGGAAAGAGTCCGGTTTCTTTGAGCGGCGAAGCGAGGCCCTGTCCGCGGCGCACGCTCGCCTTGACGTCTTCGAGCAGTTCCTCCACATAGGTGTTTTGGACCACGGTGCTGACGACGTTGAGCGAGCGCATCATGGTGAGTCCGCTCTGAAGCATGGTGCCGAGTATGCGCGCGAACCTTCCGCACACGAGCTTGAGGTGAAGTCCGCCGTAAAGCGGGAATTTAAACTTGAGACGGTCCCAGGTCCTGTGGCCTTTCGGGCGCGAGATCCAGTAGCGCCACGAGGCGAAGAGTCCAACGACGCCTCCGATGAGCAAGTACCAGTAGGAACCGACGAAGTCCGTGGTCAAGATCAGGGCCTTGGTCAGCGGTGGCAGTTCCTGTCCCTGTTTTTCTAATAGCTGAGTGATTCGGGGGACGATGACGAAGGTCAGGAAGCTGATAATGCCGATCGCGAAAACGACCATGAAGCAGGGGTAGGCCAGCGTAGACAGCACTTTGGCGCGGAGCCGCGCCTGGTGCTCGAGTATCCCGGCCAGCCGGTCCAGCACGGCTTCGAGCGAGCCGCTCGACTCGCCCGCGCGGACCATGTTGACATACAGGGGAGAGTAGATCCGGGGATGGCAGGCGAGCGCATCCGCGAGCGACATGCCCTCGCTTAGTCTGCTGCGGACGTCGAAGACCGTCTTGCGCAGCCTCGCTTTCGACGTCTGTTCGAGTAACGCGCCCAGCGCGTCCGAGAGCGGCATGCCCGCATTGAGCAGGACCGAGAGTTGCCGCGTCATCAGGGACAGATCGCGTGTGGACACCCCGCTAAAGGCCACTTCTTGGGCGTCGGACGATGCGCCGGCGGCGCTGAAACTCTCTTTGAGCTTGGTGGGGAAAAGCTGTTGCTCGCGCAGTTTTCTTCGCGCGGCCACAGGCGAATCGGCGTCGATGATACCCTTGACTTGCTTCCCTGATTTTTCGAGGGCTTTGTATTCAAAAACAGCCATTGTTAGTTGCAATCCGTTGGCCGGGCCCTGACAACTCGGCCATCATCATTATTCCGGGACCTCTTCGAGGAAGTCGTCCCGGGTCACGCGGAGCACTTCTTCAACACTGGTCACGCCGTCAAACACCTTAACAGTACCATCGTCCCTGAGGCTGTGCATTCCTGCGTTGTGCGCCTCACGTTTGATCATGTTCGAGTCGGCGCCCTGAAGCGTTAATTCCTGTATGGCGGGCGTCATGATCATGAGCTCGAAGATCCCCGTCCTTCCATAGTAACCGCGCTGCTGGCAAATGTCGCAGCCCACCGCCTCGTAGACCTGCCTCCCGCGGAACTCTTGGGCGCGCTGCCCGAGCTCGGCGATGCTTTTCGGGTCGATCTCCTTCGGCGCCTTGCAGTGGTCGCAGAGCTTCCGCACGAGCCGCTGCGCAAGAATCGCGATGGTGGACGAGGTGACGAGAAACGGTTCAATGCCCATATTGACAAGCCGCGTAATGGCGCCGGCGCTGTCGTTGGTGTGCAGCGTCGAGAAAACGAGGTGGCCCGTCAGCGAGGCGTGCACGGCCATCTCGGCGGTCTCCTGGTCGCGGATCTCACCCACGAGGACAACGTCGGGGTCCTGGCGCAGGATGCTTCGCAGTGCGCTGGCAAAGGTCAGACCGATCTTGGGCCGGACTTCGATCTGGCCGACGCCGGCCATTTGATACTCGACGGGGTCCTCGACGGTGATAACGTTGATGTCGGGCGAGAGGACGCGCTGCAAGGAGGCGTAGAGCGTAGTGGTTTTGCCGGAACCCGTCGGTCCCGTCACGAGAATGATGCCGTGCGAGGTCTTGAGGATCTTGTCCATCGTCTCGTAGCCGCGCCGGGCCATGCCGAGCTCTTCAAGCCCCAAAAGGAAGGACCCTTTTTCGAGGATGCGCATGACCACGCGCTCGCCGTTCTGCACCGGAATGATCGAAACGCGAATATCGATCTCTTTTCCGCTGAGCCGAATTTTGATGCGGCCGTCCTGCGGGAGGCGGTGCTCGGCGATGTTGAGGTCGGCCATGATCTTGATGCGGGAGACGACGGCGGCCTGCTGTGATTTTGGGACGTTGAATTTTACGTAGAGCACGCCGTCGATGCGATAGCGGACGAGGACCTCATGCTCGAAGGGTTCGACGTGGATGTCGGAGGCGCGCTCCTTGATGGCGCCCGAGATCATCAAATTGATCAATTTGATGATCGGCGCTTCGTTCGCGAGGTCGAGTAGGTCGCGATCGCTCACAACTTCGTCAACTGAATAGACCGGATCGTCCTCGGCCATTGTGATGGTTTCAATCATGTCCGTCGCCATCGCGCCTTGCTGATCGAAATAGCTGTCGAGAATGCCCTGAATCGCGGACTCGCGGCAGAGCACGGGCCTAATGGGACCGTCCAGAAGGATGCGCAGGTCGTCCAGCGGCATGAGGTTCACGGGGTCGTGCGTGGCCACGTAATAGGCGTCGCCGTTCTTCCGGTAGGGGACCATTTCGTATTCGCGAATAAAGTTGATGGGCACGCGGGTCGTGAGCGCGGCATCCACCTCGGCGGCAATGTCCTTTTCGAAGGGAATATCGTATTGGATGCTCAAGGCCTCGAGGACGTGGCCCTCTTCGACGTAGCCGAGATCCATGAGGATCTCCCCGATGCGTTTGGGGCGGACCTTCTGAAGATCGAGCGCCTCCTTAATCTGGTCTTCGTGGACGTAGCCCAGCTCAAGGAGAATGGCGCCTAACCTGCGATCTTTGCCTGCGGCCATGATTCACCTCTGAATATTCGAGCGCCCAAAGTTTACCTTATTGCCCCTATTGGGATTGTACCGGTCCGTGGGGCGCACTTTACGCTGTTTGCGTTTTGCCTTGATTGTCTTGACAATCCCACCCTTTTCAAATACCGCGTCCAAGTTTTGGTAGTAGAAGTCCTCCAACCGGTACTTCGTGATGCGCTCGAAATCTTCGGTCCGCTTGAGCACGTGAGGTGTGAGAAGCACCACGAGGTTCTGCTTGCTGCGCACCTTGCTCTTGTTGCGGAACAACCAGCCGAAGAGAGGCAGATCGCCCAGCACAGGCACCTGACTGATGCTCCCGGTCCGGCTTTCACGAATGAGTCCTCCGATAATGCCCGTCTGCCCGTCACCGACGACAACTTCGGTCTTGATGAGTGCCTGCTGGATAGTGGCGCCGCCCTGACTAAGGTCGCTAATAACGACGGTGGCCTCCACTGCAGACGAAACCTCGACTTCGATCTTCATGGAGACGTAGTCGCCCTCGTTGATCTGCGGCGTCACGCTCATCGTCACACCGACGTCGCGCCGGCGAACCTGGCTTCTGGATGAGAAGAACCCTCCCCCCTGCCGCTGGTCTTGGGTCGTGTCGGAGAGCGAGGCTACTATAGGTATGTCCTGGCCGACTGTGATGCTAGCCTCCGTGTTATCGCTTGCTAAAAGATTGGGCCTCGACAGGACCTCGACATCCGTAATCTGCTCCAAGCTGCGCATCAGGAAAGGGATGGTCGGGATGGAAATGGTGCCGCCTGTACCCAACGGATCGGGGATCTCAATGGTGCTGCCGATAATTCCGAGGGTCCCTCCGGCGCCCGCGAGGGAGAGTGGTCCGCCCGCGAGGGCCGTGGCGATTGTGGTCGCGTTACTCAGTGCGAAGAAGTCGCTGCTCGTCAGACCGGCCAGATCGACGCTCAGTGAAACGCTGTCGTTGATCGTGACCTCCATGATAACGGCCTCGACGTTGACCTGGCGTCGAGGAACGTCGAGATGGTCGATCATGCTCTTGAGCAATTTAAAGTCCTGGGGCGCGGCGAGTATGATCAGGGCGTTGGTCTGCTCGTAGGACGCGATGACGATGTCCTTCTCGAAAGGCTGCACCTCGCTGGTCTGCCCGCCTTGCTGGCCACCTTGGCGCGGCGCGGTGCTGGTGACGATTTCGAGCGCCGCCAGAACTTCCTCGGCGTCAGCGTTCAGCAACTCAACGTAGAACATATTGTTCGCGTCGGATGGGGTCGGTGTGTCCAATTGCTCAATGAGAAACCGGGTCTGCTCCATGAGCCCCGCGGACGCGACCACGATTAGGGCGTTCAGGCGCTCATCGGGAACCATGCGCAAGATCTCCTCGCCTTGCCCTATAATCTGCGCCTGCGTCTGGCCGGGTACGCCGACGGCGGTGCGGGGTTGGCGTACCCTTGCGGGGGCCGGCCGCTGTTGCACGCCGGACCGCGCGCCTGCACGCGCGCCTCCAGTCCCCCCATCACCCAGAAGGACGTCTTGGATCTGCTGCGCGAGGGCTTCGGCGCGGGTGAATTCGAGCGTGAAAATCTCCACGCTGGTACCTGTGCCCGGAATGTCAACCGTCTCGAGAAGCGTCATCATGTTGCGCACACCGTCCGCCGTGTCTTTGATGACGAGCAGATTGGTCTGCTGGTAAACGGTAATCTCGTTGCTTTCCGAACCGACCCGCTTTAAAAGCTCGGCGATTTCGCTCGCATCGGCGTACTGGACTTGGACAACGTGAATGGAGAAGCGGTCAAATCCGTCCAGGGGCGGGATGGTGCCTTTGTAGATGTGGAGTTTGTCCGTGCCCTGCTGGCCCGTCCGCGGAACGATCCTGATGAGATTCCCGTCCAGGGTCTCAAGCATGGTGAAGCCTTGACCGGCGAGGATGGACTCGAGAATGTCGTAGGCCAACTCGGCAGGGACGGGATCGTGAGAGACAATCGTAACCTTTTGATTACCAATGCCGGGATCGAGGACGAAATTGCGGCCCGTTTTCACGCCGATCGCCCGTATAACTGTGCCTAGTGGCACATCATCGAAGTCAAGATAGAAGGGCTCCTGGCTGGGGTCGCCTCCGCGCGGCCGGTCCGGGTTCGCCATCTCCTCCAAGGTCGGCGTGTCCGCGCCTTGGCCGCCCGGTTGTTGGGCCGATGCCGCCATAGGCCATGCTAGGGTCGCTAGAACCACGATCGCCAGCCCATTGTGCATCCAGCGTACGCCAACACGGCCCCTCGGGCGGCACGCCATCTTTTCCAATCGTGTCTCGCGGTGCGTCACGTCCTTACTGCTTTGCATCATTCATCTCTGGTTAATTCGCTAACGTACCCGATAGTTAATGGTTAGTGGCTGGCCATTCCGAAGAATGCCTATCCGGAAAATGGAGGCGTTCCGGTATTTCTGGACGATCTGGGCCCCTTTTTCACGGCTGTCGACCGGCTCGTTATTGATCGAAATAAGCACGTCGCCGTTCTTGAAGCCGAGTTCGTTGGCAAGTTCTATGGATTCAATGTTGTCCGTCGTCACGCCCTGTACGCGGCCTTTGTCGTCCTTCACCACCTGAATGTCGATGGTGGATGCGAGCCGCGCGTACTCTGCCTCGAGCCGATTCGTGATGTCGGCCCTATCGAGGGTGATCATCTGCGGGCGGGAAGCGGCGGCAGGTCGATTTCCTAGACGAGCAGACACCACGCGCGAGGTCGGCGTGGGTTGAGTGTTGGAATCGGTGCGTTCTTGCTTGAGGTTTTCAAGGCGGCCCTTGTTGTCCAGAACAACTTCCTTCCTCAGCACTTCGGCGAGGAAGACTTTGGGCAGGATCTCTTGACCGAGATAGAAGGCCTTGGTCTTGGGGGCTCCCTGGCGCACTTCGATGATGGCCACGGCGAAGGGATCGAGCTTACCCGATACGCTCGTTCCGAGAAGCCTAAGCGGAAGCTTTGTCTCTTCAGCGAATTCATCGGACGCGGACCGCTCGGAAGTGAGCGCCCTCGTTAGCTGTTGTGAGGATGGATCCCAGAAAGCCGCGCTGCCAAACAGGCGGTTATCCACGATGAGGTCGTAGTCTTCGAGCGGCGTATCGAAGGCGAGGGTTATTTCATCCGAGCGATCTCCCTGGCGGGGCGAGGAGTCTCGGCCAAGGCCGACGGGCGCAGCCAGAAACTCGATGACGGTCAGATACGACACCACGCCCAAAAGCAGGATCAGCAGTATGTTTACGACAAGAAACGTTTGCCGCAGCGCCAAACCTTTCAGCATGTGTACCTCGTAGAGTGAACCGGTGCAGCCGCACAGTTACGTGCCGGCATCCTCAAGCCTATCCCATCGATGGTGCGATTATTCCAAGTCACCCCTTCCGCAACACGCTTCGCCTCGGGCCCGCCAAACCTTCCGTGCTCCTCACTCCTTCGAGGTATTCGTCGGTTCGTGCCTGTTTGCTAGACTTTCCTCATGTCGAGGGGCAATTAGGCCTACACGGCCCGCTATGGGCCGCGAGAGCAAGTCATGGACATACGACTTCCTTGACTACATCCTAGGGCGATCTGTATTTACAACGATCTCGCCCTTAATTTCGTTGACTTGCTGAGATCCCGATTCATAATAACCATTATACGCACTAAGTGGGTTGTTTGCAAAGTATTTATCAACAAATGGATTGGCAAGCTACAAGGATTTCAGCGAATACTGTAAAATACCATTAATGCTATGGGCTGCGGAAAACCACACCCCGTAA
>JASJYE010000529.1 GCA_030123645.1 Candidatus Hydrogenedentota bacterium
CTGTGGGGGTGTGTCCCGCAGCGAATCGGCTATTCAGCGTATGAGCCTTGTAGCCATAGGGATTAACGGAGGATCTGGCGGGCAGGCAGTAGCTTGCGCCTAATTACTGCCAACCTTCGAATCGGAGCATGTACGTGCAGAAAGTTTCGGCCAAACGCGAATCGAGCGACTCATGCAACTTTTTTCGATCGGGCGCTCTCGCTTGCGGTGGACTGGGACATGGCCCTCGCGCCCGTTTCTTCGGCCAGATGCTTGACGCGGGCGAGGGCAAAAATCTTCTACTTCTGTCTTAGTGTGAGGCTGCCCGGCGAAGACCCAGTGCCTGCGCCAGCGCGAACGGAAGTACGACGTCGGCCACCGCGACGACGCCCAGTTACCGGAGGCGGTCAGCAGTTGCACAGAGATGAGCACGACGCTTCCAAAAAGCCATGCGAAATCGAGGCCAACAGCGACCCAGGCCTGTTTCCTGTACCAGACCGGTAGTTCCTGTACCAGACCGGTGGTTCCTGTACCAGACCGGTGGTTCCGGTCAATTCCGGCGCGGGTGGCGTTCAATAATAGGGCTGAGGCAAAGCCAAGGGGGAAACACCGGCCACGCGCAAGATCATCGCTTGAGGCATTCCCATTCGTTCGCTAAGTCAGGGGGTGGCGATTGTTAGGAGCGATCCACAAAGGCCTGAGAGCGCGGCCTTGGACGTGAGTGCCCTTCTCGAGAGGGACGATTTCTCTCGTGCGTTGTCGACCATGATGCATCTCCTAGTAGCTGAATCCATCGACGGGTTAGGCAACCACAGCCCGTGCGGCCACGACCTTGCGTTCCTTCGTTTTGCGAATCCCCTCAGGCGTAGCAAAACGACGTAGTAATCCTTGGGTTGCGGCACGCGCCTGTTCGAAGGCCATCCGGTCCCCAAGTAGCTGGTACGCCCAGTTTGCCTCTTGTAGAAACGCGTGCAATTGAAAAGCCAGAAGCGCAGGGTCGGTCTCTTGGTCTAGATGGCCGAGCTCACGGGCCCTCGCCGCTTCCGTTTCGAGTAATTCGCGCCAGTACTGCGTAAGCGAAGCGATACGCTCGCGAATAGGACCCGGCCGGCCGTCAAATTCGGCCGAGGCTGCGGCAAAAAAACATCCTCCGCTGAAGGTGCTGTCTTGCACGTAGTCAATCCAGCTGGATTCCATCGCATAGAGCCGCGGCAGCCCCTCGGGCTGCGCCTCTGAGGGCGCAACGACTTTCTCCAGAAAAATGGCGCGGGCGCACTCGATGGCCGCCAGCTGTAACTCCTGCTTGGAACCGAAATGGGCGAATAGGCCGCTCTTGCTCATCCCGACCTTCTGGGAGAGGCGGCCGATGGTCAGTCCTTCCAGGCCCTCGACGGAGGCGGCGTCCACGGCGGCAGACAGGATGGCCTCACGGGCCGTTGCGCCCCTTAGTTTTCGTTTATCGGCCATTTCCCGGCACCTGGGGTCATATTGGACGCCCTTAGATCAGCAATGCTCCGATTGGACTAGGAGTTAAGGCTACAGGAAGTAA
>JASJYE010000202.1 GCA_030123645.1 Candidatus Hydrogenedentota bacterium
ATAGACCCCTAATGTCCCGCGACGGTTGTGTGTAGTGCTTGAGGTGTCCGCGAAAGGGAAAGAACTTGATGTTCGTAGGTCCCAAATTCTCCTGCTAGCGCAGACTTTCGAGGGTTTCGCGGTCGCGCACGCCGATGAGGTAGAGGATGCCGTCGAGACCGACGGTGGAGAGGGCCTGACCTGCGGTTTCGCGAACGTGAGGCTTGGCGCGGAAGGCGATGCCGAGCCCGGCTTCGGCGAGCATGGGCAGATCGTTCGCGCCATCGCCCACCGCGACGACCTGCGCCAGCCGGATGTCTTCTTTCTGTGCGATTTCGCGGACGATCTCGGCTTTGCGCCGCGCGTTGATGACTTCGCCGACGATGTTTCCGGTGAGCTTACCGTCGATGATCTCGAGCTCGTTCGCATAGACGTAATCGAAGCCGAGCCTTTGTTGTAAATGGCGCGCGAAATAGGTGAAGCCGCCCGAAATGACGGCAATCTTGAAGCCCAGGTGCTTTAGTACGTCAATGAGACGTTCGGCGCCGTCCATAAGTGGAATTCCTTGCGCAATCTCGGCCAGCGCGCTCTCATCGAGTCCCCTCAGTGCCGCGAGCCGCTGGGCAAGGCCTTCCTCGAAGTCGATGTCGCCGGCCATTGTGGCGGCCGTAATTGAGGCGACGGCCTCGGCGACGCCCGCAGCCTGCGCCATCTCATCGATCGCCTCGGCTTTCACAAGCGTAGAGTCCATGTCGAAGACCACGAGCCGCCGGTTCCGGCGGTACACGTCATCCACCTGAAACGCGATGTCGACGCCCATCTCGTGGGAAAGGGCCAAGAACTCTCCACGCATCGCCGTCTGGTCACGCGAGGTTCCCCGGACGGAAAACTCGACGCACGCCATGGTCGGCTTAACGACCCCGTCCAGGGGGATTCGTCCGGAGAGGCGCGTGATCACGTCGATGTTCAGCCCGTAGTCGCGGGTGATGCGGGTGAGGCGCGCCATGTGATCGGCGTTGAGCACGGCGCCCAAGAGCGTGATGATGTGTCGTTCTTTCCCTTGCGCGGTTGTCCACTCGTTGTATTCTTCCGGCGTGATCGGCTTGAATTTGATCTTAAGGTCGAGCTCATAGGCCCGAAAGAGCAGCTCGCGCGCCACCGTATCCCAGGGCACCCCCTCGGGCACCTGGGTGAGGATGCCGAGCGAGAGCGTTGAATGGATCACGGCCTGGCCGATGTCCAGGATCCTCGCCTCATATTGTGCGAGCACGCCAAGAAGCGATGTGCTCAGCCCGGGCTTGTCCTCGCCCGAGACTGTGATGAGAATGACATCTTGCATGACGCTGCGCTCTCGTCCTTTAGGCATATTGGGCCACAATGGCGAGCCCGGTGGCGACACTGGTGAAGGTGTCGCGTTGTTCTAACTTCTCGCGGCCGTAGCGGTCCGTAAGCATTTCACGGACGGCCGGAATGAGGCTCGTTCCTCCGGTGGTCAACACGCGGTCTATTTCCTCCGGTCCGAGGCCTGCCGCCTTTTCGGCGTCCTCGAGGGCCTTCATCATCTTCTCAAGCATATGCTCGATAATATGCTTGAATTCGGACCGTTCCAAACGCTCGTTGATCTCTATATCCGGTTCGCAAAACTCTATGGCCGTTTCGAGTTCGGTCGAGAGGGCTTTTTTCGCGGTCTCGACTTCGCGTGCGAGCGGGTACCCGTAATTGCGTTGAATCAGCGCGCGCAAAGCGCGGATCGCCTTAGGCTGGTCCGAGCTCACCTGCGCCGCGATCAGCCAATTGATCGTTTCTTCTGTGTTCAGCTTGTAGAGGTTCTGCCAATCAAGGACCGTATTGAACAGGAACTGCGGCAGGGGCAACATCGCGGGACCGTATCGCGCCTGGCTTCCGAAACAGGGAAAGATTTTCTCCCGTGTAATCTCTCGGTCGATCGCGTCGCCTGCAACCGGCACGCCCGCCACTCCCAGAATTCGGCTCTCGGCCAGCCGCGAAGCCCTCCCGTGCGATCCACCAAACTCCATAATGCAGACGTCGAATGTGCCGCCGCCGATATCGACGACCATAAGGCGTTGCGTGTACTCGCGGCTGATTGCATATTCGACACAGGCGCCGACTGGCTCATATAAAAAGGTTACGTTCTTGAAGCCGGCCAGGTGCGCTGCCGTCTTCAGACGACGTTCGGCGACGATGTCTTCGTCTTCCCGGGTCGAGAAATGCACGGGCCGGCCAAAGACCGCCGAATCGATCGGCTCTCCGGCCTCTTCATCCACGGCGGCCTTTATTCGACGTAGGATTTCCGCCGTCAACTCTTCGATCTGATAATGGGTGCCAAAGACCTCCGTCCCGCGGAATTCCTTGAGGCGAAGCGACGTCTTGAGCGATTGGAAGAGCCTGCCGGGCGAGTTCACCTCCACCAAGGCGCGTGCAGTTACGGCTTCATGGACATCAAGGCCTTCCTTCCTGGGGACCGAGCCGTAGGTGTTATCGCCTTCGCCCCCCACGTAGCCTTCGATGTGAACGCCCAAATCGATGTGGCGTACGATCACTTCCCGGTCAACGTTTCGTTCGATAAACGTGTTGGCGGCGGCACGGCCGACAATACGCTCCCCATCCCGCGCGATGTAAAGCAGCGAGGGCAGCAAGGTCGGGCTGTCGTTTTCGAGATCGATGTCAAGGACGCGTGCCGTTGCGCCATCGCTCACAGCGACACTTGAATTCGTAGTCCCGAAATCGATCCCGCAAGAGAGTTTTGCCATTTTCTGCAGATCCAGCCCCATAATAGGATGCTTAACCCGTTTGAAATTGGCCAGTTACCCCGCACCCTCAAAAGGCCAAACGCGCAGTATACCATGTGGACCCGCTCGAATCACGCCCGCGAAGAAACTAGGGGGATTTTGCTGTAAACTATTGGAACGCAATGTACTACAGCGATAACCGGAGCCGATAGATAATTATTGACAAAAAATAATGAAAGTGGTATTCTTAGCGCCATGAGAAGAGAATCCACCCTAAAGAACCGAGTCCGGGAGCTCCGGGTCCGCCTGGAATTGCGTCAATCCGACCTCGCGCGTGAGATAGGCGTGACGCGTCAGACCATTCTCGCGATCGAGAAGGGGCGTCTGAATCCGTCTATAAACATAGCGCTAAAGGCCGCCCGGGTCCTCCGCGAACCCGTGGATTATGTCTTCTACCTCGATCCCTCGTCGAAGAAGCAGTTGGATACTGAGGAGGATCAGGACAAGAAGACCGACCCCTCGAAGACAGCAGGCAGGAACCCAATCTGGAAACTGACCGCCACGTAGCGCACTCGAAGCGTCCGGAGCTGTCTTTCTCCTTATTTCCCCTACTTTGCAAGCCCCCGATCAGATGAAATACATGTCTGGTTTCGAGGCCTCGTCGAGAATCGACTGAATACTGACTGCGGCAAGCGATTCGGAGAGGGCCCGGGCCACCTTTCGCCAGGCCGTCACGACCTCGTCTGAGCCGGAGTCGATTCCGGGTAGAGGCCCAAGAATCGGTCCTTCTACTGCCGTCACCACGTCCAGAAGGCTGATGGCCGGGGGAAGCTGGGCGAGCATGTAGCCGCCCTGGGCGCCCCGTACGCTACGCACGATTCCCTCCCGTTTTAGCTGTAGCAGAATGTGGACCAGGTATTTTTCGGGAATGTTCTGTTCTTCGGCGATCGCCGTGGCGGTATAGGGCACGTCGCTTTGGGCGTGTCGCGCGAGTTCGACGACGGCCCGGAGCGCGTAATCACAGCGCGAAGAAATGTTCATGGAATCGCCCTAATCCTTAGTCGCGAACTATTATTTAGAATTGGATGTTCACTTGTCAAAAAATGCTGTACTGGCAGGTGTCTACGGCCGCTCGAGGCTGCGGATTTCTGAGCGTTGTATGGTATCGTGTTTTGGTTATGAAAACTGCACAACTTGTCTACGATCTGCCTGAAACGCTCATCGCACAGTATCCATGTGAACGACGAGATGAATCTCGGCTGTTGGTGGTGGATCGCGGTGCAGGGGAGTTCAAAGAGGATGTATTTAAGAATCTCTGCTCATATCTTGACGCCGGGGACTGCCTGGTCTTGAATGATACGCGGGTGATACGTGCGCGTCTGCATGGGCGTAAAAAGACCGGGGGCAAGGTAGAGATATTCCTTCTGAGAGAACTTAAGCCGGGGCTATGGGAGGCCTTGATCCGGCCTTCGGCGCGCGTAAAGGCGGGCATGACCGTTTACATTGGAGATTCAATCTGCGCGGAGGTGGAAAACGAGGCCGAGGGGGGCCGGCGCCGGGTACGATTCAGCGAGCCAGACGTTCTCGGAGTGCTCGAGGCCTCAGGGGAGATCCCCCTGCCGCCGTACATCCGACGTCGCGAAACCGATGATCGTGACTCGCAGCGCTACCAAACGATCTATGCGCGTCACCCGGGCGCGGTAGCCGCGCCGACGGCGGGTCTGCATTTTACTTCGGAGGTGTTCGCGGCGCTCGAGGCACAGAGGGTGCAATGCGCGAACCTCACGCTGCATGTCGGGTATGGGACGTTCAAACCTGTTCAGACTGAGCGACTGGAGGACCATCAGGTCGAAGCTGAGGACTTCGTGTTTTCAGAGAATACCGCCAAGGTTCTGAATGAGACGCGCGCCGCCGGTGGCCGGGTCGCCGCCGTGGGTACTACGACCACGCGCGTTCTGGAATCGCAATACTACGATGGCTCCTACTGGCCGGGAAGCGGCATCACGAAGCTTTGCATCTATCCGCCGTACCGCTTCCGCGGGATCGACGTTCTGCTCACCAATTTTCATCTGCCGCGTTCGAGCTTACTGGCGCTCGTATGTGCTTTTGCGGGCACGGACTTCGTTCTCGACGCGTACCGCCACGCGGTGGATCAGAAGTTCAACTTCTATTCCTATGGGGACGCGATGCTGATCTTGTAGCGCGCGCCGGGGGCAGGCCGTGCGTCGCGGGTGCCACCGCCAAACTCGTTTGGGGGTGCGTTCGAAGGCGTCATCCTACACCCCCAAGCTGCGCTTGACGCCGGAACGTCCGGTCGCGCATTGGCACCCCGATAAGGCGACCGATTGTAACGCGGACAGCCAAAGGCGCACTGGCAGAAAATGGACACCGTATTGTTTAAGATGCTCTAACGTGCGGAGGTGTACAGTGAGTGGTACGTCGCGTAGTGGGCCAGGACGCGCTTGACGTAGTTTTGCGTCTCCGCGAAGGGGATCG
>JASJYE010000203.1 GCA_030123645.1 Candidatus Hydrogenedentota bacterium
AGACGGAAGAGACGGAAGAGACGGAAGAGACGGAAGAGACGGAAGAGACGGAAGAAACGGAAGAAACGGAAGAAACGGAAGACCTCGAAGCCCTAAGTGCGCTCTCTCGTGAAGAAACCAGCAACACGGTTTATGCCATGCTTTTCGCCAGCGACCGCCCGCTCAGCGCAACGCGGCTTGCCGAGGCGCTCGGCGACATCGATCCGATGATAGTCGCCGATCTCCTCGAGGAGCTTCGGGAGAGGATCGCAGAAGAGAAATTGCCCTATACGCTTCGCGAAATCGCTGGGGGGTACCAGTTCACGACAAATCCGGAATACGGGCCGTTCATACGGCGTCTGTTTCAGCTTAAACGAAAGAATAAACTGTCCAAGGTGGTGCTCGAGACCCTGGCCATCATCGCCTACCGGCAACCCGTCACGCGACCGGACGTCGAGTCCATCCGTGGGGTCAGCGTTTCGCACGCCTTCGGCCAGTTGCAGGACCGCCGCCTGATCAAGGCGGTGGGCGTCGCACCGGTTCCAGGTCGTCCCAGGCTGTACCGCACAACCAACGAGTTCCTGCTCCATTTCGGCCTGAACAATCTGGACGAAATGCCGTCTATCGAAGAGCTGCGCGAGATGGCGTGACCTCGCGGTATAAGGTCTTTTTTTGAATCAGAATCCCGCTGTGAGAGCGGCGTTTTGAGGTTGCTGATGTCTGTTAAATTACAAAAATTTCTCGCGTCCTGCAGCATCGCGTCGCGCCGAGAGTGCGAGCGGCTCATCGTCGAGGGCCGCGTCAGCGTCAACGGCGCCGTGGCTACCCTCGGAGACCGTATTGAAGCCGACAACGACACCGTCACCCTCGACGGCAACGCGCTTAGCCGCGATCGCCACGTCTATGTGGTGCTGAATAAACCTAAGGGCGTCATCACAAGCGTGAAGGACACGCACGATCGCGAGACCGTTCTCGACCTCATTACGGGCGTAGACGCCCGCATCTTTCCGATCGGACGCCTGGACATGGACGTGACGGGGACCCTGTTACTCACCAACGACGGCGAACTTACGCACCAGCTCTCGCATCCGAGCTTTGAAATCGACAAAGTCTATATGGCTTGGGTATCAGGTCATGTAAGGGCCGCATCCCTCCAGCAGCTTCAAGAGGGTGTGCTGCTGGAAGACGGGATGACGGCCCCGGCGAGAGCGAAGATCGTAAAGCGGGGGCAAAACTCGACACTGATACGGCTGACCATCCATGAAGGACGCAAACGCCTGGTCAAGCGAATGTGCGCCGCAGTCAAACATCGCGTGTACGACCTCAGACGCATTCGAATAGGCACGATTCAATCGGACGACTTGATGCCCGGGGAATGGCGTCACCTAAGCAACGAAGAGGTCGAAAGCTTAAAGCGCCTCGCCAATCCCCCAAGCTAAGAATCCCGCGAGATCGCCTCGAGGCGCGCCCCGCTCAAAAATTGATGTAGTACCGTTGGCCCGAGCTCCGCACAATCACCGCGATTCCGTCCAACTCCACCCCTAAAAGCTGCAGCTCCGTACCGGGAATGTTCTGCCCCTCGTAAACCTTAATGCGGTTAATAAAGGTAAAGCCGTAGGGGTTGGTGTCACTCGCGGGCTTGAGCATGTTTATCATGAGCGGCTCATCGGCATAACGCAATTGCCCGGTTTTAGTAAGAATCGGCAACTCCTTGAACGATAGTGCCGGAGACTCAGGGCCGGCTCGCCCTACAACGGTCTCACGCTCGATTGTGCTGCGTATTTCCGGAATAGACGGCCGCGGCACTGGTGTCCGGTCTTGCCGCGCCACAATGCCTGGCCTCCGAACAGCGCCCGGTGCCGTTGCCACATCTCTTATGGGCGTCGTGACTTCCGCTTCGGCCATGTGTGTCACTTCCGGCGATATCCGCTGGGGCGGCGGCGAAGTCGTCTCTGGTGCGGGGGCCGGCTTAGGGGCCTCCGTGCTCGCAGTTAGCGCCGCAGCCGCATTCGGCTGGTTTTCGGGAACCTCCAATGCGGAGGGCTCTGGCGCCTCAGTCTTGGCCACGACGACAGAGGAAAGCGCTTTTTCAGGAGGTGGTTCTTGCGATGGGGAGGTCATGGTCCCGGTGTCATCTACGACCCGGCCCCCGTGGGGGGGCACGGTCGTGCCCGGAGGCGCGTCACGCGCAGCTACGGCCGTGCCCTGCACCGCAGCATCGGCCACTGTCGCAGCGTCCGATTCCGACGAGCGAACGATCAGTAGCGCCGCCGCGACGGAGAACGATACGAGAACAAGGACGCAAGCCAGACCGCCAAGAATCAACGTTAGTGGCGAGAAGCGGATGGTAATGCGGTCTCGAAGTACGCTGGGTCCGATGAGCTCCTGAGCAGGGGATACAGGAGCGACACCCACGCCTTCCGAGGAGCGTTGGGCATGGGCCCTGTCCTGCTCGAGCTTGTTGAGCGCATCCAAAATCGAACTCATGGCGGCTAGCGTTCTCCCTGTAGAAGATCGCTTGGAACAATCGGGACGTTCGGCCCAGCGGACGGCGTAATGCTATCTTCCAAAAACGCCGAGTCGAAGTCGAGCTGAGGGCGATAGCCGGGCTGGTCAAGCTCTTCTATCGAGACGATAGTGCCTTCGTTGCGCTGTCGCTGCCCCGGAGCCGTTTCAAACCCCGTTGTTTCGCCGTCGTCCCGCGCATCAGAGGCCTCTTCCTCCGGCCATGATGGTTCTGCCGGTTGCGAAGAGACGCCGCCCGTGGCGGGCCCCAATCCCTGTAGGCTATTGGCACCCTTAGAAGGGGCGGGACCGCCTTTCGAGGCCGCCGGACCTTCGGGCACGGGTAGCAAACCCACGACTTCTCGAGTTGCAAGCACCATACCGTTGCTTGACAGGACCCGTGCGCGAGCCGTATCGGAGAATGCCGGTTTCGCCAGCACACGAACCGGGTATTCCTGGAGCCAATTCCCGAGTACCATCCGAGTCTGCGGGCCGACAATTCCATCGACCAGCAACCCGGTGGCACGTTGAATCTTCGATACTACTTCGATCGTAGTAGCGTCGTAGACGCCAGTCGGTTCACGGTCTAAGAGACCCAAAGTTTGCAGGCCGTTCTGCAATTCCCACACGGCCGCCCCTCCAGATCGCGCCCTAAGAGGCGTGGCCCCCGGCTGGTAGTCGAGCCAGACGTAGGCCACTTCACGTGAGAAGATGGTCTTGAATTCCTCAATCGCCAAATTCTCCGGTGCATCAGTGCCGGAGGAAACACGGACATCACCGTTTTCGATCGCAAGTACAGCCATCCAATTCTCTTCAAGCCCCCTGCGCACGAGCGCTAGGAATGGAAGGTTTATGGCAACAGCTTGGTTTAGTGAGAGCGAGCGTCCGGCAAAGGAGAGGTTATTGGACAACGCATAACCGCGGACATCCTCAATAGATCGCAGCGGCGAATTGCTCGGGGCGGCAAGACCCCACGCCTTCAATATCGATGAGAGCGGGCCCCTCATCGCATCTCGTACGCTGCGAGGAGCTTTAGTAAACTCCTGAAGGGCCTCCCGCGACGAGCTTGCCGCGTCAGGCGCGGATTCCGATACCAAGCCGGTGGTTCCGGTGCCTTGGCTTGGCGCAGGGGAGGCTTCGTGTCCTGGCTTGGGCTTTCCGCGGGCGGCTGTGCGTGTCGCGGCCTCAGCAACCTTCGAAGAGGATGGTTTCGATTGTTGAAGCGTCGCCGCGACTACTCCTGAGGCGCCAACCGCATGCCCTTGCGATATTTGCTTGGGATCGGCCGCGCTGGGAGAGCTTACTCCACCCTCGAGGCCGCCTGGCCCTCCGCCATCCGTGTCTGCCTGAGAAGTATTTGCCAGCGAGATTGTGTCGTTCATCGTAGCCACAACTCGCTTCCATTGAGACTGCGCAAAGCCGCCTGCATCGCTTATGCTCGGTAGAGGTCCAGAGGTCAGAAGAAGTACCACGGCCAAGAGAACCCCGCCGACCGCAACAACGACGGAGGCCGGCGCCAGACGTTTGAGCCTAAATCGTAGGTCCCGGTTCCGGGTGTCTCCTCGGACCTCCCGTGCGGCCTGCCTAATGATAGGCGGCGTAATTTCCCGGGTTTCCTTCGTGTAGCCAATGAGGAGGGCGCGGTCGCAAATCGCGTTGATAATTCTAGGTGTGCCCCGCGAGATCTTGTAGATCCTTCTCACAGCACCACGGGTGAAGCGCACGCGTTTACGGCCCCCGGCCACCTGAAGGCGAAAGGCGATGTAATGCAGGGTTTCCGATTTGTTCAGCGTGCTTAAGTGGTACCGCGCAGTGATCCGCTGGTTCAACTGCCGCAGCTCGGGGAGTTCGAGCTTCTCCGGCAGCTCGGGCTGCCCTATGAGAACGATCTGCAGGAGCTTCTCGGTATCCGTCTCAAGATTGGAGAGCAGCCGCACCTGTTCGAGCGTCTCTGTCCCGAGATTTTGGGCCTCATCGATAATAATTACGCAGTTCTTGCCGTCCGCAGTCTGTTTCAAGAGATACGTATTGAGCTCGTCGATCAGCCCGCGCACAGTAGTGGCCTCGGTCGCAATCCCGAAGTCCTCATTGATGGTGCGCAACAACTCCTCTGGAGAGAGCTTCGGATTGAAGATGTAGGCGACTTCCGTATCGGAGTCGAGCTTCTTGAGCAGGCTGCGGCAAATCGTCGTCTTGCCCGTCCCGATTTCCCCGGACACCATGACAAACCCGCTACGGTTTTGAATGCCATAGAGGAGATGCGCGAGAGCCTCCTCATGCTTGGCGCTGAGGTAGAGAAACCGGGGGTCCGGAGTAAGATTAAAGGGTTTTTCGTTGAATCCGTAGAACGCTTCGTACATGCCGGCCGGAGATGGTGGTTAGCGCAATGAGGGGAAAGTTGACCGCGCCCAAGATCCCGTTAATTGTTGACATGACACGATAGCACTACACCCGATCATTGTCAACCGGAATCAGCCCTAAAAATCACACTTTTGCCCAGTTTTGCAGGCCCTTCTTCATTCTCGAACATGAACCGGGCCGATGCGGCGCCGCCTAGAGTGCCATCGCGAAGAGTGCGTCCAGCATTCGATCGGTGACAGTGACGACTCGGGCCGAGGCTTCAAACGCCCGCTGGAACTGGAGAAGAAAGGTAACTTCCTCGTCGAGCGACACACCCGAGACCTCCTGGCGCCGCCGTTCGAAGCCATCTACGAAAGTGAGTTCCACCTCGAAAGTC
>JASJYE010000204.1 GCA_030123645.1 Candidatus Hydrogenedentota bacterium
CATTGTCAGGCTCGGTATCGAGTAGAAAATCGTGAGCATTCGCGACGCCAATGATCTCGTCGATGCTTTCGCGGTAAATGGGTATCCGCGTCCGGCCGCTTTCCTTAAAGAGCTCCAAGAGCTCCGCGCGCGTTGTGTCCACGGGCACGGCCTGGATGTCAATGCGGGGGACCATGATCTCTTTCGCGACAGTCTTCTGGAGGTCCATGACCGAGTGCATCATTTCCTGCTCTTCGCGCTCAATTGTGCCCCGGGCTGCGCTTTCGTCGATGAGATTGCGCAAGTCCTCTTCGGTCGACATGACTTGTGCCGTGTTCTCGCTTCCCACCCCGGTCAGCCAGCGCAGAAAGCGGACACAGATGAGTGTCGGCCACGACAATGGCCAGAGGAGGATCGAGAAGCCGCGCATGACGGGATAGAGGGAAGTCGACAGGACATTCGGGTGGCGTCTGAATACGCTCTTGGGGACAATCTCAGCGAAGAGGAGAAAGATAGGCGTCGCGATGAGAGTCGTCAGCCATGCTGAGTGAATTTGAGATGCGAGGGCCATCGTCCCGACGATGAGCGAGACGTTCGTGCCGATCAGCACCATGGTCAGCATCTTCTCGGGGTGCTCCAAGTCCCGCAGGAGCTTTGTAGCGCGCGGATTCTTTTCCTCCTCCGAGAGGAAGCGGATCCTGATGCGATCGGCGGAATAAAAGCCGGTCTCATAGCCGGCAAACAGCCCGTTCAAGGCGACACCGAGAACGAAAACGGATAATGCGAGAAAGAGCATTGTTATCCCATGCGCTCCTGTTCTACTCCCCTCAATACACGCACGTGAAGCGATGACGCTCTCTTTCCGTCTACTTCCTCTACCGTGAAGACGATGTCGTCATAGCTAAGATGGTCGCCTTTCTGCGGGATTTTATTCGTGTGGTCGATGAAAAACCCTGCGACGGTCTCGTGCTCGTTGTCCTCGAGATCGATGCCGATAAGATCGCAGAACTCATCAAGCGGCAGGCTCCCATCGACTACATACGAACCTCTTCCCAGGCTTTTATACTGCTCGGACTCTTTTTCCTCCTCGTCCCGAATATCACCAACGACTTCCTCGATGGCATCCTCGAGCGTTGCGATGCCCTCCGTGCCGCCATATTCGTCAACGACGATGGAGAGATGCATCCGCTTGCGCTGCGCATCCTTCACGAACTCGCGCAGGGTCATCGTTTCAGGCACGAAATTGGCAGGACGCGCTAAGGGTCCAATCGCTTCGTCAAGCTTGCCTTCGGCAATACTTTGCAGCAGGTCCTTGACTACAAGCACTCCTCTGATGTGATCGAGGTCTTCGTCATGGACGGGCATACGGGAAAATTCATGCTTCCGAAATAGTTCGCGCGCCTCGCCGACTGACGCGCCGTAGCTGATAGACACGACGTCGGGCCGTGGAACGAGTATTTCCCTCACGTACGCGTCGCCGGACTCGATGATTCCCTGCATCATCTGCCCCTCTTCTTGTTCAATGACCCCCTGGGCTTCGCTGTCGGAGAGCACGCTAAGGAATTCTTTATCGGTAATAAAAGGCGCGGGCTGAATTCTGTCGAATCGCGTGACGCGGAACAAGAATTCTGTGAACTTGACGGCGCTCCATCGTGCGGGAGTCAGGGCCCAATCGACAGCCCGGAGCGGAACAACGGTGACCCGGGCGTAGATTTCGCCAATGCGGACTGCAAAGACTTTTGGCGTGACCTCGCCGAAGAACACGAGGATAACAGTGGAAATACAGATCGTCAGGATGTAGGAAATAGACGCCGGCGCGCGGAAGCCCGCTTCGATAATGCGTTCAAGCCTGGGCGGCAGCATGACGCTGATCAAGATGTTGACGATCATGTTGCCGATGAGGATTGTGGTGAGCAGCCGCCCCGGGCGCTGCATGAGATTGGCCACCATTCGGCCGAAGAAACCACCCTCCTCGCCCATGCCGCGAAGCCGCACTTGGTGAATCGAAAAGAAGGCGACTTCGGAGGCCGAGAAAAAGGCCGAGAACGCTAGGAGTATGAGTATCCCGACCGTCACGCTGAGGGGCATGTTGTCGGCAACGGCCGACCAGAAGGCCTGAATCGAGGACGCAGCGCCGGTGTCGGCCGGGGTGGCCGCCCAAACCTGGCCCCGTGTCTCCGATCCGAGAGGAGCCGGTGCGCTCGAAAGTACGCTGAGCGCAGCTATCCCCAAGGCAAGCAAAGCGACAAAAAGTAGGCGCCTTAGGCGTATAGGACCAGTGTCATCGTCCAAAGAAACAGTTACCTCCACGCCGCCTGCATCGAACCCACAAGACTCGCCCGCAGGGCGGGGCGGGATGATGGCCATGCGGCGCATTCGGAAATACCCAAGTATTTGGCCTGTTTGCGTGTCATCCTTTCCCGTTCAGACCGCGTCGAATGATCGTAGCCGAGCAGGTGAAGCAGCCCATGGCAGAAAAGGAGATCGACCTCTTTGCGTGCGCCCGCGCGGTCTCCGTCGCTGCGACGGAGCGCCGTTTCAAGCGAGATCACGACATCGCCCAAGACGGAACCTTCCGGACCGTCCTGCTCAAAAGAAAGGACGTCCGTGGGTCCTTCCTTGTCCCGATACTGGCGATTTAGGCGGCTTATGAACTCGTCGTCACAGAGGAGCAGGCTGATTTCGACGGATCCGCCGACTTTTTCCCCGGCACAAATGCGATTCGCCAAACGCTCGAGTAGAGCTCGTCGCAGGAGCCGCTTCGTTGCGGAGATGTTACGGAGGCACAAGGTCGCGGCCATTAATCGCGGCCTCGGGAGATACGAATGACGTTGTCCGCCTCGCCAACTACGGCCCTTTCCGGATAGATCACCCGGGTGTGCATCGTGGTGATGATGCGCTTGGTAAGCACTTCGCCGATCGTATCGAGTTTTTTCAAGGTCAGGTCGCATTCGTCGAACTGCCGATCGGCCGAGCGGCCCTGAATGATCTTGTTGACGAACTCGCGAACCCGCTCTTCATTGGGGTTTCTAATCGAGCGCACTCCGGACTCGACCCCGTCGCAGATCATCAAGATCGCCGTCTCCGGACTCTGCGGTTTCGGCCCGGAATAACGGTAGTCTTCCTCGCGGACGTCTCCGTGTTTCTGCTGGTCGAGGGCCTGTTGATAGAAAAAGGAAATCAGGAGCGTACCGTGGTGCTCGAGGATGCCGCGGATGATCGGCTGCGGGAGATGGAATTCTCGCGCAATCTCGACGCCCTCGGTGACGTGCGATGCGATGGCGCGCGCGCTCAAGCGTGGCGAAAGCTCCTCGTGAATATTGTAGCCGGTCTGGTTTTCGCTGAAATATTCCGGCCGTCGAAGTTTCCCGATATCGTGATAATAGGCGCACACGCGTGCCATCAAACCGTTCGCATCAACGGCGTCCGCAGCGGCTTCGGCCAGTTGTCCCATCATGAGGCTGTGCGCATACGTGGCCGGCACCTCTATGGCCAGACGGCTGAGAATCTCGTTGTTCAAATCCGAGTACTCGAGCAGCTGGATATCGGTTGTGATGCCGAAGAGCCGTTCGAGGGGCGAGAGCAGTCCGGGTACGATCAACAGGCAGGCGATGCCGTTCAGCACGATAATGCCCAAGAACGGCACGGTCTCCTTGGAGAACATCGATCCGGCGGCGAGGGCGACTGCCAGGGCGGTAAGTAGGCCGATGCCGGTCGCTCGAAGGGCTGCGCGGGCCATATCGGTGCGTTTGCGGACGGTGTAGAGGCTGACGATTCCCGTGAAGGCCATTGCACCGCCAATTATCAGCAACTGCCAGCTGTAACCGTACTGAATCGAAAGCAAGACGGCGATAATCAAGGTTGTCATCGCCGCCAGACGCGGGTTTGTCAGAATGGTCAGCAACATTGCGCTGGCAGCGATCGGCACAAGCAGCCCGGTGTCGTGGGCGGAGGAAAGGATCCTGCCGAGTACGAGCATCCCGCACGTGATCAGCATTGCGACGTTCACGGAGGTGTAGACGTTGGCCTTCTTATCTACGAGGAGGGGCAGCGCACGTGAATATGCCAGCAACAATAGGCTCACCAAAATCGCGTTCGCGGCGAAGGGGCTGAAGATGCTGCGGGTGCGCTGGTCGCCGCCCTCGGCGATCGACCAATAGGTCTTCACGTCGTGGCGCGCCTGGTCCGTCCAGCGATGCCCTTCCTCCTGGAGGATTTGGCGCGCGTCGAAACGCCGTGTCACGGCTTCGAATTTGGATCGCTCCAATTCACGATCACCTTCCGTCTTTACTTGGTCGTAAATTAGCGTATCGGTCAGGCTCGACCTGGCCATTTCGAATGCGGCGGACCGCAGACGGTTCCAGTCGAGGATCGTGACAGCATCTTCCTCCTCCATACGCGTCGCAATCTCATCGATGCGATTGCGCAGATTCGGGCGCGCCAGAATCGGGTCGGGGACCTCGGTGACCAATAGATCCTCACTCCTTTTGAGGTCACCGAAGACCTTCGAACGGAGAATGACCACGCGTTGTCGCGCCTCGCCGGGTTCGATATTGCCGAAGGCCCCTTGCTGGCGGACGCCTTCGGTCAACACGTATTCAAGACCTTCCAAGGCCAGGTTGGTCAGTGGCTCGATATGGGCGAACTGAAGCGACTCGGTTGCGGGCTGGCTCAAACCCGTCACTTTGCGCCCGTCCTCGCTTAAAATTCGCTTTGGCACGCTTTCCAGGTCGGGCATTACCCACGTGGCAAGAAATTCTTTCTCGGGAAAGCCCTCGAAAAGAGGATCGGCTTTCCACTCATCGGCAAGCACCAATACCACCTGGCCGACGATTTCCACCTCGGTCTGTTCTGGAGTCGATCCAAGGAGCGCGTCCTCGATCGCGGCGCCGATTTCATCTCGGCTGCCCTTGAGTGTAATAATGCGCTGCTGCAAGGTCTGAAGCTGGCTTGAGACGCGTTCGGTAGCGATCGTGTAGGTGCTGGGGACCAGCGCAGCGGCCTTCTCCCGGCCTTCGCGGGTCGCGTCGAGATCCTCGGATTCGAAAGCGAAATCGGCCCTCACGGTTCGTGCTGCGACGGCCTCAGCGTCGATGTCGTATCGGGCGGCCGGATCGCCCAGAATTGAGAATTCCGTAACAGATATCACAAGCACGAAGAAGGAGCCGGCGATGACAAGCCGTTGAAGCCGCTGCTTGCGGTGGGCCAGGGAGGGCGATTCTTGAGGTGCGAGGCTCATCC
>JASJYE010000205.1 GCA_030123645.1 Candidatus Hydrogenedentota bacterium
TGATGCAGGAGATTTTCTATGTCTAAGATTACCGCCCTAGCCGCGGACGCGATGGCGCTGAATCTTTCGTTGACGGGCATCAAGGTCGAGGAAGTTTCGGAGGGGAGCGAGGCGGAATCGCGGTGCGAGGCGCTTTTGCAAGACCGGCTTGATGTACTGATTATCGACGAGCAGCTGCGGGACGGGTTCTCGGACCGGATGAAAGATCGCCTGAAACGGCATTCGGGCGAGCCGTTGATCGTGTATTGTCCGGCTTTTGATGAAGAAGATTCCAATGTGGACGCCTATTTGTCCGCTGTGATCAAGCCGGCGGTCGGCTTTGAGATTCGGCTGGTCTAATCCGCCGGGACGAGAGACGAATGGAGTGAGAGAATATGGCTGATATTGCAGGTAAGTTGGTGCGCATTTCAGGGCCGATGATCGCGGCCGACGGCATGCTCGGTGTGGCCATGGGCGAAATGGTCAAAGTGGGCAAACTGGGCCTGATGGGCGAGGTGATCCGTATCGACGGCGAGACGGCCTACGCGCAGGTCTATGAGGACACCTCGGGCATGTTCCTCGGCGAGCCCGTTGTAGCGCAGGGCGCGCCATTGTCCATCGAGTTGGGGCCGGGCCTGCTCGGCCAGACCTACGACGGCATCCAACGTCCGCTAATTGACCTGCAAAAGACTTCGGGCGACTTCATCGATCGCGGCCTGAGCGCGGATCCCCTCGACTACACAAAGAAGTGGGCGTTTACCCCGAAGGCTGCCGTAGGGCAGGAAGTCACGGGCGGCGACTATCTCGGCTCTGTGCCCGAAACGGAGTACCTCGACCACAATATCATGGTTCCTCCGGGCGTATCCGGAAAAATCAAAACCATCGTCGGCACCGGCGAGTATACGGTCCAGGAGACGATCGCGACACTGGAAGACGGCACCGAGCTGACCATGACGCATAAGTGGCCCGTGAAGCTCCCACGCCCCTTCAAGAAAAAGCTGCCCATGAACCAGCCCTTCATTACCGGGCAGCGCGTGCTCGATATGCTTTTCCCTATCGCACTCGGCGGGTCGGCCATTGTGCCCGGCGGCTTCGGGACGGGCAAGACCGTGGTCGAGCAGCAGATCTCGAAGTTTTGCAACGCAGACATCATTGTTTACGTGGGTTGCGGAGAGCGCGGCAACGAGATGGCCGACGTGCTCGACGAATTCCCGAAACTGCGCGATCCCAAGACCGGCGGTCCCTTGATGAACCGGATGATCCTGGTCGTGAACACCTCGAACATGCCCGTGGCCGCCCGCGAGGCGTCGGTGTACACGGGCATTACTTTGGGCGAGTACTACCGCGACCAGGGTTACAGCGTGGCGATGATGGCGGACAGCACGTCGCGCTGGGCGGAGGCGCTGCGCGAAATCTCCTCGCGGCTGGAGGAAATGCCCGGCGAGGAGGGCTATCCCACCTACCTGTCCACGCGCACGGCCGAGTTCTATGAGCGTGCCGGCCGCGTCGATTGCATAGGCACGATTACAAAGGGCGATGAGGGCCGCAGAGGTTCACTTACCCTGGTCGGCGCGGTTTCGCCTCCGGGTGGAGACTTCTCCGAGCCGGTGACGCAGAATTCGATGCGCGTTGCGGGCGGATTCTGGGCCTTGGACGCCAAGCTGGCCTACAGCCGGCATTATCCGGCTATAAACTGGAACATGAGTTATTCGCTCTATCTCAATGACCTCGATTCCTGGTTTCGCGAGAATGCCCCGGCCGGCTGGATGGAAAACCGCCAGAAAGCAGTCGATCTCCTGCAGCGGGACACGGAACTCCAGGAAATCGTGCAGCTCGTCGGGCCGGACGCATTGCAGGAGCACGAACGGCTCGTCCTGGAGATGGCGCGTATGGTCAAGGAAACCTTCCTGCAGCAGAACGCGTTCTCAGACGATGACGCTTACAGCTCACTGGACAAGACCGGGCACCTAATCGAGGCACTGATGTTGTTTTATGCCGAATGTGAAAGCGCGCTCAGCGCGGGCGTCACGCTCGAATCGATTTTGTCGCATCCCATTCGCGAGGAGGTTTCGCGTCTGCGCGAACTGAACCCCGAAGGCTTCGTCGAGAAGAAAGAAAAAGTGGTCCAGGAGATGAAGGCAGCGCTCCAGGGTCTCGTCGAGAAAGCGGCATAACATTTCGCCCAGGCCCAAGGGCTTGTAAGGCGTTGAAGGAGTTGAAGACATGGCAGAATCGGGACTGCTCCAAAAGGAATACTGGGACCTGACGTATATCACGGGACCGCTCGTGTTTCTGAAAAACGGCGGCCGCTTCCCGACGGGTGCGATCCTGAATCTGACCATGGAGAACGGCGAAGTACGTCAGGGGCAGGTCCTCGAAGTGACGACCGACCACGCCGTGGTGCAGGTGCTGCAAGGGACCGTGGGCATCGACATCAAAGGGACCGCGGTGTCTCTAAAGAACGAAGGCGCACGAATCGCCTGCTCGAAGGACGTTATCGGCCGCGTATTCAACGGGATCGGCCAGCCGATCGACGGCCTGGCGCCCATCGTGGCCGAAGAGGAGCGCTCGATCCTTGGCGCGGCCATTAACCCCGTGTCCCGGAACAAGCCAAACGACTTCATCGAGACCGGCATTTCGGTCATCGACGGCTTCAACACGCTCGTTCGCGGCCAAAAGCTGCCGGTGTTCTCGGGTGCCGGCCTGCCGGCCAACGAATTGGCGAATATGATCGTGCAGCAGGCCCAGGTGCGCGGAGAAGACGAGGACTTCGTGGTCGTGTTCGCCGCGATGGGACTGACATCGCGCGAGGCCGATTACTTCACGCGCTCCTTCGAGGAAGGCGGCCAGGGCCAGCGTGTCGTCGCGTTCATGAACAAGGCCGACGACCCGGTCATCGAGCGCCTATTCGCTCCGCGAAGCGCGCTGACCATCGCCGAGTATCTCGCCTTTGACAAGGACTACCAGGTATTGGTGATTCTGACGGACATGACCAGCTACTGCGAGGCGCTGCGCCAGATTTCCTCCGCCCGAGAGGAGATCCCCGGACGCCGCGGGTATCCCGGCTACATGTACACCGACTTATCGACCATTTATGAGCGTGCCGGACGTATCCACGGTAAAAAAGGATCGGTCACGCAGATCCCGATTCTAACGATGCCCGACGACGACATCACGCACCCGATTCCAGACCTGACGGGATACATCACCGAGGGCCAGATTGTGCTTGGGCGCTCGCTGCACCGTCAGAACGTGTTCCCGCCGGTAGACCTCCTGCCGTGCCTGTCGCGCCTGATGAATAACGGTATTGGGGAAGGGCGCACTACGGCCTGGCACCGCGAGTGGTCGAACCAGCTTTACGCGTCGTACGCGCGCGGGCGCGATGTGCGCAAGCTGATGGCCATTGTCGGCGAGGATGCCTTGACACCTATGGACAAAAACTATCTCAACTTCACGGTGTCTTTCGAGACCAACATGGTCGGCCAGGGCTTCACCCGGCGCACGATTGAAGAGACCTTCGACATCGGGTGGAAGCTGATGGGATTGCTGCCCAAGACGGAGCTGACGCGTATCAGCCGCGAAACGGTCGACGAGTTCTATCAGGAGACGAAGCCGGAAGACTTTAAGTAGTTAGCGGCAACGAGGCGAATCTGAAAGAAAGAAGGGACGATGGAAGGCGAAGCCGCAACACGCATGACCCTGATGTCGAAGAAGGGTCAGATCAAGCTTGCCAGCGACGGCGTGACACTGCTCGAGGGGAAGCGCGAGGCGCTGTTGCAGGAGCTGATCGATCGCGCGAAAGAGCTGCGCGTTCTGCGAAATGAGCTCCATCAGCGCGGCCGCAGGGCCGTGGCCGACCTCGCGTTGGCCCGTGCTTCGGCCGGCACGCCGTCCGTCCGCTCCTTTGGCGTTGCGGGCCGCCGCGAACTCAATCTGGAAGTGACCTCGGAGCGCGTGTGGGGCATGACCCTGGGAAAGGTCGAGGCGAGGAATGTCGTGCGTCTGCCCAGGGAGCGGGGCGTGGGCTTGCTCGACACGCCCTCGCACGTGCTGGAAGCGGCCGAATCCGCCGAGCGCATGATGGAGCAGTTGGTCGTGTGTGCGCCGATTGAACGGAATATTCAGATGCTCGGCGAGGAAGTGAAGAAGACGAACCGGCGCATCAACGCGCTGAACGAATACCTCCTGCCAAAGCTCCGCGAAGAAGTGCGCATGATCGCCAGGGTCCTCGAAGAACGCGAGCGCGAGGACACTTTCCGGCTCAAGAAAATCAAGAAAAAGAAGTCCCAAAAAGCCAAATAGGCCGAGGAGTAACTCAGATGCTCCTGGGCGAGATTCTCCATCGTGGGGTCATCAAGCCCGAACTCGCCGCGCAAGAGAAATACGCGGCCATCGACGAGCTTATCGAGCTCCTCATCGAGGCCAAAGACCTTCCGCGCAATCTTCGCGATGCCGTTCGCGATCCCGTCGCTGCCCGGGAGCGCTCCATGAGCACCGGAATGGAAATGGGTATTGCGCTTCCCCACGGCTCATGCGACCGCATCGAAAACATGATGGGCGCGCTAGGTATATCCCGAAAAGGCATCGACTTTGAATGCCTCGACTGCCAGCCCGCACGCCTGATCCTTCTGCTCGTGTTGCCGCGCCACGAATTTCAGGTTCATGTGCGCACCCTCGCGGGTATCTCGCACCTCCTCCAGGAAACCACTTTCCGCGACGCGCTCATGGCCGCTGAAGACGCCAATGCCATCCTGAAACTCATCCGCAGTGAAGAGCAGAGATCTATTTTCGACGGCTTCCGCCGGCGATTTAAGTAAGAGCCGCGTTTGCTTACAATGGGCCGCGGAGAGTCTTTCTGTTATGGGAGCAAGCCGTGCCTGATCGATTAATCAGTTTCGCCGGGATATTTGTGATGATTGGCCTGGCGTGGCTCATGTCCGAGAACCGCCGCCGGGTCGATTGGCGGCTTGTGATCTCGGCCCTGGCGCTGCAGGTCGCCCTCGCGTTGCTGATTTTGCTAACGGATCTCGGTGAGCAGTTCTTTGTGGCGGTCAGGCAGGCCTTCATCATCGTTACGGAGGCCTCCGACGAGGGCGCGCGCTTCGTTTTCGGCAACCTCACGAAGCCCTTTACGCTAAGCGAGGAGGCGGTCCTCGACGTCGAAGGGCCGCTGTTCATCAACGGTGTCGTCGCGTTTTCCGTGCTCCCGACCATAATCGTCGTGTCCTGTCTCGCCGG
>JASJYE010000011.1 GCA_030123645.1 Candidatus Hydrogenedentota bacterium
TGCGATGTCCTTACTCGGATATCTTCCGCCGTCTGCCAGATGTAATGCGGGATTCCGGCTTCGACTTGTCGCATTTGAGTCAACCGACCATTGAGCTTCGACACTTGATCGCGTGCAGTCAGGCGTGCCTTGTTCTCTTCGACGCCAAGCGCTGTTTCGATGTCCGCTGCCACGGTGGTATGCCGCGCGCCGGTCGAGAATCCCCGCTCGATGATGCCGTTGATCTTTTCGATTCCCTGCGTCTGCATATTGCCGATCAACTTAGTGTTCGTCTCCACGAAAAGCCGTAGTCGTTCCCGCAAGCCCGGCTCCGACTGAAGCAGCGACACGCCCACCGTCCTGCGCAATATCTTCTGCCATTCTTTGTTATTCCAGTTGGATGTGCGTTGGCCGATGTCTACCGCGAGCGCGTCAACGGATTTCTCGCGTTTAGTGGCGCCGATTCTGAGGATGCTCATAAGCTCCTCGACGCGGTCGGACCATGCGTCAAGGCGCGCGCTCTCGGCTAGGCCAAGCTCAGTATCCGCCTGTTCGGATATCGAGGCGAGCGCCGGTATCACAATGTCGCGGACCTGACGTGTAAACTCCTTGGTCAACCGCTGTAGCATGACCGCATAGCTTCGTTCGATCTGCCGGGGATGCAGCCATGGCGGGGGATTGCGTAACTTGCTCGACGGACTCTTCTGCGCTTGAATGGCGAGTGTCACCGGCGAAATGGCGAGTGGCATCACGTGCATAGCATTCCTTCAGAGGCGCGAGCACTGGACGGCGGCGACCGAACCGATGCCCGCGCCCCCAGGGAGATGGGACGGACATATATATCAGTATGACCGCGCCGTTGTCAATCCCTTTTGGGCGTACTATTCCGCAGCGGCCGCAGCCGCCGCAGCTTCTGCTTCTGCCTGCATCCGGGCCGTTTCCTGTTCCGAGAGATTCTTGATTGCGTCTCTGTCCGGGTCTTCCATGTCGAGCGTCGGCGGTGTCGCATTGTACTCCGCGCCACCGTAGCGGTATTTGCCGATTTCCTCTTGACCGAAGATCCCGTTCATCACGTTGATTTGATCGCCCTCTGAGTTGATCTTGTAGATATCCGCCTTTTCCTTGGCGTTCATTTCCCAGAGTGGATTGAACTCGATGCTCCACGTCTCGGGCTCGTCGCCCGCTGCGGCGAAGCAATACCGGATCACCATTTCGAGGCGCGGCCTCAGATTCGTGCGTTGCGCGGACCTGATGCTATCGTACCACATGCGGATATCGGATTCGCCCGTGGCATTTTGGCCGGCGGGGCTCCGGCCCATCAGAAGCGTAACGGGAATGCCCGTCACCGAAGAGACGGACATCATGAAGCTGTCGAGGAGCTTGTCCAGACCCGCGACCGTCGAGGAATGCTTGGAGAAGCTCTCCTTTGTATCCAGCAGGATCGTATTCTTGACGTGCTTGCTCAGGTCGAGCATTTCCAGGCGCTTCTTGAGTAGGTCATCGTTCCCGGCCATAAGCGTGTCCAGCATGTTGTCAATCTGGATAATCGTCATGATGAACTCGTTGACGATAAATTCCGAGCTGTCATACACCGCGCCGATCTGGCGAACCTGTTCATAGATGGCCTCAAGGATAGAATCGTGCCACCAGTTGTTAGCCTGTAGGTCGCGGCCCGGAATCTTCGCGCCGTCGAAGCGGACTACGCGGCTGGCATGGGCAGTGAATTGACTTCCGCCAGTGATCGGAGTGATTTTGTATTGCGTCGGCTTGCCGAAGAGTGGATCGGTAGGGTCTTTGGGTATCGACTCATGCACAATCTCGACGTCCCGCCGGTCGAAGACGTGGAGAAACATGACATCACGAATGCGTTCCGTATTGACCGGCTCTTCGATCTCCATACCGTCATCCAAGCCGATCAGGATTATAGAACCGCCATAGAGCCTCGCCCACGTAAGCGCATCCGTATACGCCTCCTGCGCGCCGAGCGTTTCAAGCTTCTGCAATACCACGTCTTTGTCGTCGCCGTTGATCGTGAACCAGTTGCGGGTCATTTCGACGGCGGGCAGATTCATGATGCGACGCGTCAGGCCATTGCCGCGATACAGGGCAGTCAGCCTTGGATCGGTCAGGAGCCGCCCAAGTCGAAATACCGTTGACAATCGGCTGTCATGATTTCGGTCGCCAAGGCCGGTCAATGCGTTGGCGAAGCCATCTGTTTTTACGACCGGCAGCGTTGGGGCGGTTGAATCCATCTTCGCCTCCACCTTGCGGCTTCGCGCCTTTTTCTTTGCCACTTGATCCTCCTACATCCTCAGAGAGTCAGCGCTGTAGACGAGCCGCTTTCCGCCGAAATGCGAATACAAGTTGTACCGCTCGGCGTCCTTTGTGTGGTCGTGGGCCTTGATCGGAGCGTCAATCCCGAGAAGCTGCTTTTTGTAATCCCAGACAAAAGACCCGTACTCTTCGATGGTATGCGTGCATCGGCGGTGAATGGTGTATTGTCCATTAGCCAACATGGTAGCCTGAAACCTGATGCCGTCAAGGACGGAGTTGTCAGCATCTCGGACAGGCAAACCAAGGCGACTGCACGCGACCTTGAAGCTCGCGGCCGATGGGTCAACGTAGATACCCATGACCGTAGGACTAGACTGTTGGTCACCGGGGAAACGCGCGCCCTTGATGTCCGCTACGAACGCCAAGAGGTCTTCCGCATACTCCGCATCCGTCTTCTGCCGCATCTTCGCTACACTGTCATAGTAGTATTCACGCTCGCAACAGACAACCGGCTTGCCGTTCGGCATGTTCTTCACGCCCATCAATAGAAACACGGTAGGATTGCCCGTCCCGTAGTCCACGCCGATGATGTAGTAATCCGGGCTCGCATATGGCAGCTTGGTAATGACGTGGATGCTTGGATCGAAGCCGTCATATATGACGCCCTCGGCCATGACCCACTCGCCCTTGATAAACCGGCGATAGAACAGGCCGATATGTTCGCGCTTCAATGCGGCCAGGAATTCCGGATCAAGGAACGTCGCCTCGTCCAGCGACCAACTAAACATCTTCCAGCCGAGTTCATCGGCCCGGTCCATGAAGTCCTTTTTAAGCCAGTGCGCGGGCGAGTCGGGGTTTGTCGTGGCGAAGCCCTTTGCTCCGCGAAGGCTCATGCGTGACAGGCTCATACTGAAAAAGTCGCGGGGCAGTAGCGTGGTTTCATCGTAGTAGCTGCCGGCACTTGTCGAGCCTCGGATTACGCCTTCTGCTTTCGCGTCGCTTGCGCCGATGCAGTGAATCGTCCTGCCCCATAGCTGGATTGTCTGATTCGTGTAGCGCATCGCATCGCCCAAAAGTTCAAACATCGGCGTGACAATGTTCCGTTTGACTGCCGAAAGCGTGCGGCCGAAAACGAAAAGCGGGCCGGGCGGATCGTTGCGCGCTATGTACTCGATCCATCGCAGGGTCGAGACGTAGGACTTGCCGCTGCGCACTGGACCATGCCACAGGTTGAATCGTCCGTTACTGTTGTGGAATGAGTGGAGCTGGGCGGGGGAGAGTTGAAGCGCCATCAGGCATCCGCGCTTTCCTTGGGCGCAAGTATTGCTTCAAACTTTAGGAACAGATCGGGCGGCTGCGATTCAGTCGCAAGAGCTAGGGCGTCGGCGATGCGGCCCTTCAGTCGTTTGACTTCTGCCATCAGTTCGCGTTCGCGGGAGAGGTGCGCTGGTGGTGGTGGTGTCTGTGTCGGTGGTCGCTGCGTTGTCGGGGGTGGTGTCTCCATTGACACACCGCCCGTCGGATTGCATACGAGATGGGCGTGCTTGGGAGTGCCCGGCTCTCGCGGCGAGTGCTGGCAATCGGCATGGCCACACAAGAAACAGTCTTCTGTCCGCTCCGCTTGCTCTGGCATCACGCCCCCTAACTTGTCTCAAGCATCCAGAGAAGGCCCGCGACTAAGCCGCCACCACCGAAGGCGATAACGACACAGGCAAGAAACACCACCACCACCGGCACGTCGCCCGGCTCCCGATCTTCCCGGACCCGCTCATTCTCCAGCGGCCTAGGCTTCGGTGGCCGCTCATTCGTCGGTATGACCTGAGCCTTGGCGCTCGCGAATCGTTCGTCGTTGGATTGCCGCATCATTCCCCCGCAATCTTCTCAGCCAGCGCGTCAAGGATCGTCTTGAACCTGTTGCCTTCTGTGAGGAGTTCGGCTTTGATGGCGGCGAGCATGGCATTGCTCTTCTCGCGCTCATTGCAGGCATTGCCGCACTCCTTGCCCGTGGCTAGATGCGCGCGCTCAGAGGCCGCGAACTCCGCCCGGCTCTCACACAACTCCTTCTGCGAAACCTCAAGCGCGGTGTTCGTTTCCTCGAGAGATGCTTTGACGGTCATGAGGTCTTCGATTTCGGCGCGGGCCATCTCAAGATCGTGGTCGCCGTCTTTGCGTCGTTCCTGTTCCTGGTCCAGTTCGGAGCGGGCGGATTCCAGGTCGCCGCCACGCGCGATGTGATCTTTGGCCAGCTCATTGAACCGCTCTTTGAGGTCACGGTAAGAGTCGTCGGCAGTGACGAGCTCTCGGGCAAGCTCGACATTCTTGTGTTTCGCCGTTACCAGCGATACCTGACACGGCTTGGCATCGTCTTGCGCGTTTTCCAGCGCCGCCTTCACCGTCTCGAATTCCTTCAGCGTCCCGATGCGGACAAGCTCAAAGCCCACCGGACGCCCGTCGCGATCCTTGAATTCGACTGTTCCGCCGTGCATGTCGGCTGTCGGCATTGTGCCCCCTTAGAATCGGTTCAACACTTCGTCAAGCCCAACGTCCGCGAATCGCTCATACAACTGCGCGCACCCCCACAGTATCATCGACCCCGCGCCGATCACAAGCGGAATCGCCACGTCCCGCGCCCATTCTTGCATCATCGGCCACCATGCGTTTGCGCTGACTGCAACGCCGGCAATGAAGCCAGCCATGACGCCGGTAATATAATGCACGATTGTTAGGATGATGGCGAGGAACAGGGCGACGACGGCGACGACGAGGCAGATTGAGGATACTTCTGATGGGGTCAGGTTATTGAGTAAGTGCATCGGTGGTCTCCCTGTCGCGCCGGGCATCCTCTGTCGGCTCATCAATCCTTGCATCGAGATACCACCCCTGCGCGCGCAACTGCCACGTTGTAGCGATTGCGCCGAACGATAGCACAGTGACCAAACCGCTTGCAATGCTCACTGCCCCGAGAACCAACAGGTGTAGCCTATGACTTCGTGGTGTCAGGTACATTGGTTAGCCCCTCCACTAGGCGCTCTTCCGCGTGCCGCAACAACCCGCGCTTTACCATGCCGTTCCTGGCGCGCTTCTTTTGCTCACACTTGGCGGCGTCTTGGGCGGCCTGCATTGCCGTCTCCTTTTCGCGAGCATTCGTTAGGCACTTCTCCGCCGGATTACTGCCATACTCAGGGCAAGGCGGCGTTGTAGGCGCGGCCTTGCACGCTTCGCACTGGCGCATCTCAGCGAAGAGGGTTTCGGAATTCGCGTCCAACTCTATCATGTCGTACTCGTGGCAGTCGTCGGATCGGTCTATCGAATTCCTGAGCTTCACGTATGCCTCGGCATCGCTCTTTTTGGTAAACGCGCTGATTGCGTCTGCATAGAAGCCTTCCACGATGATGTAGATTATCGCCATCGTCACGCCTCCCACTCCTTCATTGGCTCGCGGCTACGCGCGCCACCATATAGGTGGCTAACGAAAACACCGCGAGGCAGCCGGTGTTGCCGGCTATCAGGGCCGGCAATGGCTTCCCTGTCTGGATGGCCCATCGGAGCGACAACGCGAACACGCCCCAACATACCTGTACGGCGAATACTTGGCCCATCGTCTCGCCTCCATTTCCCATCCCCACCCTACCCGTCAACAGGTTTACTTGCAAGAGATTTCCTGTCGGGATTCGCTCTGTCGCGCACCGATATCAGGATTCTCCGTCGAGAAGGCACAGGGCCAGAAATGCCGGCGGCGCCCTCTGCCGTAGCCGAACGCGATAGGCCCGAGCTGAATCCACCATATGCGGACAATGGTCCGCGGAGTCACGACGCGCGTCTCGAATATCTCGACGTCCAATGAGAACCAGAAGTGAAGCAGGAAGCGCGCGAGCTCCCAGCGGCCTCTGCAGCGGCGGGATATGTGTAGGAGTTTCATGCCGTCACCTTTGCTACCGTGGCGAGCCAGAGCCACTTGTGCGCGTCCGCAGGCTTCTCGCAGAAGAGCTTGCAGAGCGCCAGTGAATACGATGGATCTTCGCCAACGCGGCCCGACCGTTCGTCAATCTTAGGCCAGTATAGCGGCAAGATGCCTGTGGCCTTCGCATCCTCTTCGGTCACGTCCGGCAGTTTCACAACGCGGACATCGGTCACTTTGAGAAGGGTCACGCCCCACTTCCGCCCACAGCCTTCGCACGGATGCGTGACGTGAGACTTGCAGCCGCGATGCGCGCACGGTGGTTCGTCGTGGTAGCCGGGCGTGGCAATGAGCCGGTCCCCGACGATGCCAAGGGGGCTGCTGAGGCTGGGCCCACAGCGCGTCCAACCGTGGCGGCTACCTTCAACGCCCGCCCACGGGACCCATTCATTGATACAAGTGTTCCAGGCGACCTCGCGCGGATTGCCCTCTGGCTGCGGATCAACCACCCGCACCACCAGAGTAATCGACCCGTCATCCAGCCCGTTCGCCTCGCGTGCGTCAACCGTCAATGCTCGTTCTTTCATTGCGGAGGATTCTCCAATCGTCCGTTCGTCGTGCCGGCCGTCCATTCTGTCATAACCTTCGGCACCATTTCGCCTCTGCGCCGCTCGCGGACCCACTTGGGACAATACTGTTCGCGCCCTCTATACCCGCAGACGATCCGCGCCAGATGATTCCCAGGGCTCATACAAATGCGAATGTCGCCGCGCGCGTCTCGGGATTGTCGGCCACATCTCATGATGGCGTCCCGTCCTCCGCCAACTCCGCTCGATGCTCCCGGACAAGGGCGGATTCCTCGGCGTTCATACCGGGGAGGTTTTCGAGCTTGGCTCCCGCACGCGCCAACTTATTCTCAAGCTGGACGATGCGGGCCTTCAGCCCCTGGGCTTCGTTGTGATCCGTCACAATCTGCAAGGCCGCCGTCTTGTCGCAACCGCCCGCTTCCCAGACTATCGGCTCGCCGTCAGCATCGTAGACGCCCCAGGTGAGGCCGTCGTCATGGACCTCTGCCTTCCATTTGGTTGCGTCGCTCATTTGTCGCCCTGGGCTTCTTTGAGAAGCTGATAGGTCTCGCATCCGTCCCAGGGGCAATCCTTGCACGAACCTGTCTTGCTGTGGTGCGAACAGTCCGGCAGTAAGCCAGCCAGATGCGCCACGAGCCGGTCGTGCATGTTGACGGCCTTGACGCCAGAGTTCCACAGACGCACCCCGGCATCTTCGGTGTCAGCCAGCGGGCCGACGCGGCCACACTTAGACCCACCGACCCCGTAACATTCCACGCCGTACCGTTCGCCGCCGCCCTCGTCTTCTCCGCGCACGTCGGCATACACAACAACCTCGTTGCCGCACAGGCAGTTGACCGCCTTCAACGTAGCCACAATCCACCCCTTTCCCAAGTCCCGACGCATTAAACCACAATACGGACAGGAGTCAACAGGATTCTTGGGGAATACTTGACCGGGCCTGCCCTCGCGCCTTTATCTCTTCTTTGAGCGCCGCATAGTCTCGCAGGAACATCACCTCGATAACGCTCTCAGCCCCCGGCCCGTCTCGCAACCGTTTGGCGTGGATCGAGTTCTGGTGCTTGGCGATGACATCAGCACCGATGGAATCGTAGTCCTGCCAGCCGACGCCGCGACTCGGCAGGAATGCATCGACCTCAAGCCAAATCATTACACGGTCGGTAAACGTGGCTAGCGGGTTCGGGTAGTCGAAGCCAAGCGCGTCAGCGATGACATGCATGCCCCGCGTCTCGGCCATCTTATAGACGCTTCCTTTTTGCGGCTGCGGGATGTCCTTCGCGTATGCCTCGAAAGCATCATGCATGAGGCCCGCCAGTTGAACTTCTGCGGTCGCGCCATATTCGACCCACAGAAACCGGCGGACGAGGATCGAATGCTCGCCGACAGAGTAACGGCGGCTGCACGCGCCCGCGAATCGGCATTCCATCGACAGGTGATGCGCGATGTCCTCGATACAGATATCCTCGACGCGCAAGTCAAACGCATTCACTGCTCGCCCCGTGAACGTCTCAGTCACGCCGGTCTCTGCGAATGTACGCGCCGCCATCCTGGCCCCCTTGCGTTGCCTGCCTATAGACTCCCTGAGCCTCGCGTAAAGTCCGGTAGTCCGTCGCCCTCGGGACAGTGCCACGGGTGGTGAACTTCCTCGATGTTGACATGCTCAGACTTCGGCGCGAACACGAGGACGCACTTCGCCTCGGGACCCAGGAAGTCATCGCGGGCAGACGTTAGACGATACCAGTCCGGCAACACGACCTTCGGCGATCCGGAGAACGCGGATACGCGGATACTTGAGACGCTTAGGTGAACCCACAGGCGACCGTCTAACTCGCGCGACGCCGACACGATAGCTTGGGCTCGGCAGACTCCATCCCATGCGAACTTCGCACCATCACCGCGCTCCTCAACGAGCTCCCATTTGTGCCGCATCGCGCGCTGGATGATCGGGCCGATAATCTCTGGGAACGTCTCTACGTCACCCATTGGTATCCCCATAGGCATGTGCCCTACTTCGTCTCAAGCTCCGCTTTCGCCGCGGCAGTAACCGCCGCGTCACGCCATGACGAACTCGTGAGCCGCAGCCCCGCGCGTTCGGCGCGCGCCTGTGCTTTCCTGTGCGCCCGGTCAATGAGCTTTTCGTTGTGCGACCAAAACGACATCTGGCGGCCGCCGGTCTTGCTGGCCTTCGCCTTGCTTCCTGTGTCTTTCGGTGTCGACATTGCGTCCTCTCTCTATTCCCCCCGGTTGCTATGGTTTCTGCGCCCATGTCTGTCCGTCGAGTTCCGGCATGTGCTTCGGATGTATCGCGCTGTACTGCTTGAGGAAGAACGGCACGCCTGCTTCGACGCACTGATCCCTGAGAGACCGCGCCCAGTCGAGGTCGAACGGCCGATGCCCTGGCCCCGACTCGCCGCCGCAGATTACCCAGTCGATCTTCTGGACTCCCACGATGCGCTCCGAGAAGATCCGCACGCCAGGCTTGAGCCAGCGCGGAAGATTCCGCTTTAGTCGAACCGGCCCCAACTGCGGCTCTATCGAGACGAACTTCTTCCCCGGCCAGTCGATCTCGATCAGCTCGCGGATACGTTTGTCGGCGCGCGCCTGGTTCTCCGCCGTGGCGCCGAACCAGATGTGGCTGTAGTCATATGCGTGCTCGTCTTGAAGCGCCTTGGCCCACCGCGCCATCCGATCAACGCGTTTGGTCAACAGGAGAAACGTGAGGTCTGGCCGCTGGATCATGTTGCGCACCGCATCGTTCCGCCACGCCGCCGGCACATCCTCGTGGAAGAAGTCCGACCACGAGCAAACGAACACGAACGAGCCCGGCGATATCTTCCACGTCCCGTCACGATTCTTGCGGATCGGTAGGTCGCGTTTCGCGCCTTTCGTCTGCCGGATGATCGTCGGGTCATTCCCCCACCGCTTTTGCTCGCGGAACATATAGCAGTTATCGCAGCCTTCCGAGACCTTCGTGCAGCCTACCCACGGATTCCACGTTGCGTCACACCACTCGATGCCCGTTTGGACGCCCACAGTTATTCCCCTGTCCGCTCCCCGCTCGCGCGGGGCCTACTCTGTTGCATCATCTGCGAACATGGCATCCGCCCATTCGAGCGCGCGGCAATATGTCAGGTAGCGCCATGTCTTCCGAAGCGGGTAGCCCTTGCAGAATGCAAATGCGATCTCGAGGAAATCTACCGCCCACCGCGCCCAATTCTCGGCGCAGAATTTCGTGATGTCCATTACGCCTTCACCGCCATCTTGGCATTCTGCGTCTGCAACGCCTGGACGGTGAGCTTGAGTTCCTTGACCCGGTCTTCGAGATGCTCGACGCTCTTCTCGGCAGTCGTGGCGCGAGTGGATACGGGCTTGAACTGCGATTCGACACCGGCGAGTTTGCTCTTCGCCGCCGCCAGTTCCTTGCGCAGCGACTCGTTGGAAGCCTTGTACTTCCGCGTGTGAGTAGTCGTCGCGTTCTCGACGGCCTGCGTGAACAGCCGCCCCACCTTCTCCATCATCGCCGGGCCGACTACGTCATTCTGGTTTCCCATGTCCGTCCCCTTTCGTGATTCCATTAGTCCCGCCCCCGGTCCGCCTCGAAAGCCCTGACAATCCGCTTCGCAAAGCGGTAGAGCGCCTGTCCCTCGAGGGTTCCCATGCAGGCGCCATCCTTGATGCCAAACCACAGGTATGTGCGCTTTCCGTCATACCAGCCCGCCAACTCGCCCTCGGGCGCAGGCGGCTGCGCGCCTTTCTCTAGCCGTTGCCTGATTCGCTTCATGTCACCACCTCCCATTTCCGCCCACACCATACCACGGTCAATCATCACTCACGCGATTAGCAGCTCCATGGCTTCGTTCTGCGTATCACCCTTGCTGCCGCGCGTATCGCCCTCGTCGCAGAGACCGTGATACACAGCCTCTCCGGCGCCATCATTTCCTTCAGTCGCTTTGCGTCGATCATCCGTGCCTCATTTCCCTTGCCTATACTATCCCAGCCAACCACTCGACAAGCCCACGCCATGCCTCGCATTTCTGACACGTCATTCCGCCGCACGGGGTCCGGCATAGACAATACCCCGTGTCGTCGAGGACGCCCACGATGATGGCCTTGATCGCATCGGGCGCCACAGTGGACCCGGGGGCGCTCTCTCTCGCGGCGGCCATCGCCCTGGCAACGCGCCGCTCGAAGTCGATAGTGGTGCGGTCAGCGGTGTCTCTCCGTCCACGCACAAACGCCCTCAAGATCCGCCCTTCGTAATCCGGCGCGGGCGCGGCATACTGCGCGTCAACGAAGTCAGCGAACTTGCGTCGCGCTTCGCGGAGGCCTTCGCGTTCATCGCCTGGGTACATCACTTACCGTCCTTCCCTGAGTCGGCCCGCTTGGCGTCCACCACGCACCCCAAGACGTAATACACCGTGTAGGACATGGGCTCATTGAGCCTTGCGGCGTGCGACTCGGCATCTGCCCGCTCTGAGAATACTCCATTGACGCCAAGCTCGTTGACATCATCGTCTGCCGCCCAGCCGTGAACTACATAGACGGTCATCCCGCCACCTCCATTCTCTGAGTCGCCTACCACCCTATACGGCATACGTATCCGCCCACGCACATACAGCCATGGCCGCGCCGAAAATCGGACCATAGAGAAGCAGCGTCCAACAGCACGACCACCAATCATCATCTTTCCAAAATGGCTTCCGGGGATTATTGCACTCGCTCGGAGTGAACGGAATGACAACGATAAGGCCGAGACTCAAGACCGTAATCAGTCCGGTCCATACGCCAACGACAAATGCCGCAACAATCGCAAACGCAAGGCAGAATTCCGCCACTTCCATATCCATATCCCACCTCTATTCCGCAAACATAGTACCCCAACGTCAACAGGAGTCAACAGGTATTTAAGGAGAAAGCGCGAATTCAGGAGCGCCAATCCGCCACCGGGACCAAGCGTGGCGCTAGTCGTTCCCATTCCCGTGATAGCATTTCCAGCACAGCCGCTTTCGCGCGGCACGTTTGGCATGATGGCTGATGCCCTTTGCGATAGCATCGGCCCCGCACGTCCGGCAAGCGCCATCGGCCGCCATTCGCTCCGACCTCTCGGCGCTCCTGACGCCTCGGGTGTTGTAGCAATATCCACATATGGAGAGAGCGCGGGCGTATGTGCTGGCCTTACTACTACCGCAGGATACTGGCCGTGTTCCGCATATAGTACAACGCGCGGTTGCCGTCTTGGCGACAAGCGGCCTTACACATGTCGGCGCAACCCTTCGCCTGATGGTCCGTGGCTTCTGCCGCTCGACTAATGCCTCATACCATGCAGTCAGAGGTTCGGCCAAGTCACGCCTTCCAATCCGCCAGCTTCACATACTCATGAAAAGCGCACTTGAACGGACAGACGAGCGATGGGGTCACTGTGCCATCGGGGTCAATTGTGTGATCGGTCAGAGATACAAGCTTCCCGCATCCGGGGCAGCAGACGAGCGCATTGTGTTTGCCGAATATAGGGCGCCTCTCTCTGTGCCATTCCCCCTTGCTCATAACGCCGTCACGGCGGGTTGACTCGATTAGGGTTATCACTTCTCCCCCTTCCCCAACTTCACCGCCTCCGCATGAATCAGCTCCATCGCCTCGATAATCGTCCCCTTGCTCGCCATGCTTGCCCGGACTTCGAGCATACCAAGATGCTGCATCAACAGTTTGGTCGCCGCCACTTTGTCATAGAACGTGATCTTGAGCCGCCAGCCGGTTTTGCTCGACACGGGTTCAATGGATTTGATCGCACCTTGCAGGTATTTAGGTATCTCGTCCGAAGACTTGACGAAAAGAGAGTTGCCCTTCCACTCCGCGAACTCACCCGGCGTCGAGAAGGCCAAGACTGAAAGCTCCCTGATGATCTTCTCTTGGCTGACCTCCATGCGACGCTTGCGGTCGTCCATCCGCTTGCGCATATACTTCGTAACATGGGGGTTGACCATTAGCGTAGAGGCTTGACTCTGTGCTGATTTCTTGGCATATCCTGCCATTATCGCGGCTTTCGTGGCATTCAGATTTGCCGCACCCAAGTAGTATTCCACGAACAGCGATTGCTTGTCCGTGATGTCAAAGCCGTTCGTGTGTCGCGGCGGGTGATCCATTCCCTCGAGGACATACTTCGGAATATGCGCGTAGGCGTTTCGCTTGCCCGGCTGTTTGCTTCGCGGTGTCTTCTTCGCACCCTTGCGCTTGCTCTTGCCGGGCGTCTTCTTGCAGACCTTCTTCTTGACCTTGGCTCTCTTCTTTGCCACGGCTACACCTCCGCCAACGGTGCCGGCATCTGATTGAACCATACCACAATCGACCGCTCACCGAAAGGCACGACGATCTCGAAATCGAAGATGCCTGTCAGGAATGAGCGCCACGCTCGGCATACGTCCTGTTGCACTTGCCGGTCAGCGGATTGAATCATCACCATAGGCGACGGGCGACCCGCAGCCGTCCACGTCCGGGCCGTTATGTGGTCGAGCACGATCCGCTGAATCGGCGACGGACATTGCTCCCAGGTGTACCAGAAGACGAGAGTGTCCGTGCCTTCATAGAGCTTTTCGGCCTCGGCAGTCGTCATCCCCTCGCATCCGTCGTCGCGCGGATCATGTGCTGCGTCTTCTCGATCTCGTCGGCTTGTGCCCGGATCTCGTCCTTGTTCAGAACCTGCATGATAGCGAGCAACCGCGATTCCCGATCCTCGGAACGCTCCTGTCTGACGACCTGCTCTTTGTAGGTCCGCAGGAAATGCCGCGCCCATATCGAGCCGACAATCAGAGCTCCGAACATCGAGCCGACAACGATACCAACGGGGAGACCCGCCCAGAAACCGTCCATGTGTCCACCTCTCTATGCGCTCTTGGCGCTTGACCTCATTACTTCCACAACCAGCCTACAGGATGGCGGCATTCCTGTCCACAAGATTCTGTTGACTGTTGCAGAATAGCTCTAGACGCAGGGCGTGTGATCGTGTTGAATACTGACGGTAGACGCGAGAGGATATACTACACACGACAATCAGAGCTGCGGGCGTCCGGTGTTCCCCTTCCTCACTTCTCGGGTCTACCAGCACCGGGCGCCCGTGATTCTTGCCGGGAGGTAGACCCGTGAAACAAACATGCCAGAAATGCGGGGCAGCCTTTGACCGCACGGCGAAGCAGGCCGCCTACAAGCTCCGCACTTGCTTGCCCTGCCGGCGCGAAGCTAGGCGCGGCCATTTGGCGGCCATGACCATCGGGCAGTTTAGCGCGTATCACGAATCGGCGCGCGCCTACGGAATCGCATATCGGAAAGCGGGGCGTCGCAAGCTGTCTGAGGCTAAGCGGGTCCTCGCCAAGGCGCTCGTGTCGGCCCGCATCACACGGCTGGGGCGCACCGCCCAGAGGCGAGCCCAAGACGCCCTCAATCATGCAGTGAAGGGCGGCAAGATCATTAGACGGTCATGCTCCGCTTGCGGCGCACCGAAGGCTCAGGCCCACCACAAGGACTACTCACAACCGCTGGACGTTGTATGGCTGTGCCAGCGATGCCACGCGAAGGAGCACCGGACCCATAAGTAATTGCGCGGATTCTCGCGGGCGGCTTCCGCGAGGTGGCGGCGCGTGCGGTCCTTTCCGCAAGAATTCCGAAATACTTTGCCGACAGGTTGCAGCACTCGACAGAGAGTCAACAGGATTGCTCCCCTTGCCTATATGGCGTCGTCAGATACTTGCGTATTTGTAGCGGATTGTAGTGGTTTGGGCTTGCGTTGTAGCCGATAGATGGTACAGTACTGATGAAAGGAGATGGGAATGAAGAACGCAACGGCGACTCGGAAGACGACGCAAACGGCGGTTGCCTTCCTGACTGTGGACTGCCCCGACTGCGTGCATCCTCTCGGCGAGACGACATACGACCGCCCGCGCGCAGTTAGCGGGAAGACGACCGGAACATGCGGCGACTGCGGTCAGACCTACGCTGTGGACGTCAGGATGCACCGTGACGGGACGGCGACGGTGACGATGGAGCCTGTCACGAAGGGCGGTGGGTGATGGCACGCAGCCCCACGACAACGGAGCGCGTCCTTGCTTACCTCAAGGATGCGTGGTCGGTAAGCGCTCCTCGGTACATCGCCTTTAAGCTCGGCCTCAGTGAAGGAGCTGTTCGCAAGGCCGCAAACCAACTTGTGGAGGAAGGTATAGTTCGTAAGTCACAAATCTGGGAGAGCGCAGGATGGCAATACCGTAGGGCTGGATACATAACCGTGTATCGGATCATGCCGAGCAAGGAAGGCGGCGAGTGATGTCAAGGAAGGCAACGACTCACGAACGCCCAAGCTCCGACTACGGGGAGATTCCGCTTCGCTGCCCGGAGTGCAATAGGAAGCTGCGACCGACCACGTTGTTCTGGGCCTCGTGGAATATCATCTCCCGTCGCTGTCCGAGCAAGGCCTGCGGGATGTGGTGGTCTATCTCGATTGAGGACGCGGACCCGCTGATCGCAGAATGGACGAGGGAACGCGACGGATACAGGGGGCGCTAGGACACCTACGAACGAAAGGAGACCGACCATGGCAAAGCACAAGCCGAAGCACCCGCCGAGGTAATCGACGTTCGCCGCGTCCCCCGGTAACTCGGGGGCGCCGGGGAATGCCGGATAGAGAGAGGTGAGACGATGACCGCAACACTCGCAGTAATGGGCCAGTTTCCGTCAAATGCGCACTCGTGCGTGCCGGACGCCGAGCCGTGGATAGTGTTGTCGCGTCACCGCGATACGCCTCGCGGTCGCGGGAATGCGGTCTCTTCCGCAGAGGCATATGCCGCCGGCTACAGCCAGACGCACGGCAACGGCGCGGCCTGCCGTACCGAGATTCGCAGAGGCTCGACGGTGCTCGACCGCATGGCCCTGGACGATGAGGCCGAATGCCGAGCAATCGCCCGCGATATGGCGCGCGGCTAACCGACCCTCCCGCCGTCCCTCCGCGCACGCACTGGCGGGGGGCGCTCGGGAATGTCGCAAAGGGAAAGGACTAGACATGAGATTCATGCTTGGCGACTTCACATCCGCAGGCGCGGAAATCCTCGACTCTCGGAATATGTCCGTGGCGTATTTGAACGTGGATACCATCGAGGCCGCGCAGTCGCACGTCGACTTCCGCAACCTGATCTCGGAAAAGCTCAGGCGTCTTGACCTGGACATCACGGAATTGGAGGCCCGGCTGCGGGCCGACTTTGGGAAGGGGGCTTTCGGCAATGCTGCATGATCTGAAAATCTGGCCAGAGCATTACGACGTCGTGGTGGACGGGCGCAAGCGCTTCGAGCTTCGCCGCGACGACCGGGACTTTCAGGTGGGCGACACGCTCATGCTGCGGGAGTGGTGCCTCGAGACAGAAACGTATACGGGCCGGTCCGTGCTCGTGCGGGTCGCGTTCGTGCTTCGTGAAGCCGAGCCCTTCGGCCTCATGGAAGGATTCTGCGCCATATCGATTGAGCTTGAATCGGAGGAGCTGCCGTGACGTGCCCGCACTGCGGAAGTCGGAATCTACGCGGCAACGTACCGGCGCAGAAGATCGAATGCGCCGATTGTCGGGAGTCCTGGGACGTGAATGACACTGGAAAACGGATCAAGGAGAAGACGGATGGCAAGCAAGAGCAACGGTAGAGTGATCGCGGGCTGCCTCGCGATGCCGAAGGCGGAACACGCGCGGATGCTCAGGAACATCAACTGCGACCCGACCTTGGAGTTCGTTGCCAAGCATGGCAGGCGCGCAACGTGGCTTCGGGCGGCGATAGCGGAGAAGTGCGAGAAGCAGGAGCGGGAGAAGGCCGGCAAGTGATGCCGGCGGGGCATGTGGCTGGCAAGACAGGAGTCAAGATGAAGGTGCTTGTGGCGTGTGAGTTCTCAGGAATCGTGCGAGACGCCTTCATTGCGAGGGGGCATGAAGCCATGAGTTGTGACTTTCTGCCGACAGAACGGGAAGGGCCACACAATCACGGTGACGTGACGTTTACCATCGAGCACGGCTGGGACTTGATGATCGCGCACCCGCCCTGCAC
>JASJYE010000206.1 GCA_030123645.1 Candidatus Hydrogenedentota bacterium
CGGGCTATTCGTGGCGGAGGGCTTCTACCGGGTCCATGTCGGCGGCGCGTATGGCGGGATAGAGCCCGAAGACGACACCGATTAAGGCCGAGATGGAGAAGGCCAACACGGGCGCCCAGAGGGTGACGATAGTGTCCATGTCTGAGAACCATGTAATGAAAAACGGGACCGTGATGCCGAGCGCCACGCCAATGAGTCCGCCGATTCCCGAAAGCAGGACCGTCTCCACGAGAAACTGCTGAATGATGTCCAGACGTCTTGCCCCGAGCGCGCGGCGGATGCCTATTTCGCGCGTCCGTTCGGTAACGCTCGCAAGCATGATGTTCATGATGCCGATGCCGCCGACCAGGAGCGATATGCCGGCGATAGCGCCCAGGACGATGTTGAACATCCGCGCGCTCGCCTCGGCCTGGCGCAACAGGGCCAGCGGGACCTCGACTTCGAAATCCGCGTTTTTATGCCTCCGCTTTAAGATCTGCTCGACGATCTTGCCTATCTGGATCACCGACTCCTGGTTTTCAACGCGGAGGGTCGCTTCGTGCAATTCGATGGTCTCGGATTCAATGCTGCCGCCCGAGCGGCGTATCAGCGTCTCGCCAAAGCGGTGTTTTGCGGCGGTCAGCGGGATCAACACGCGGTTCGGCGACGCGCTCAGGCCGCCGGCCTCATTCTGGGCGACGTTGGAGAAACCGCCCGGCTCCATCACGCCCACAACCGTGTAATAGTCGCCCTTAATCTTTACCGTTTTCCCAATCGGATTTTCGATGGGAAAGAGCAGCGGCACGATTTCGTTTCCGAGTACACATACGTTGAGGCGATCTTCGAGCTCGATTTGCGTGAAAAAACGCCCGTCCTGGACTGCATAATTCCGCATTTCAGGGTAGTTTACCGTGGTCCCCATGATGTCCGCAGAGACCTCGCGCGAGAGGTTGCGCACTTTTTCGCGGATAATGCGCGCGGGAACGACGTCGACCACACCCGGAATCGTGTTCCGAATCACTTCGATGTCCTTATGCGTCAAACCGTAATCAATCGAACCCAGCATCATGCGGCCGCTTGAGGGCTGGAGGTCGGCAGGTTTCACGCTCTTGAGGATGATGTTACTGCTGCCGAGCTGCCGCAACTGCTCCTGGGCCTCATGGCTCGCCCCTTCGCCTACGGCCAGCATGGCGATCACCGAGCTGACTCCGAAGACCATGCCCATCACTGTCAGCAGCGAGCGCAGGCCGTGCGAGTAAATGCTCTTGATGCCGAGGCGGACCGTGCGCTTAATATGAAAGAGAGAGAAGGCTCCGCCGAACTTTTGGGCCTGTCGTGGTTTACGCGCCACCGTTATCGTCCCTCTCGACTCGCCCGTCACGAAGCAGCACGCGCCGCCGGCAGCGCTCGGCCAATTCCTCCGAGTGCGTCACCAGAATCAGCGTTTTGCCTTGCTCGTGCAGCTCGGAAAAAATTTCCATGACCTCCATACCGGATGTCGAATCAAGATTACCCGTAGGCTCGTCCGCCAGAATGATCAGGGGATCGTTTGCGAGCGCACGCGCAATCGCCACGCGCTGTTGCTGGCCCCCGGAGAGTTCGAATGGTTTGTGGTACATGCGATCGCCGAGACCGACCCTCGTCGCCAACTCGACCGACACTTCCCGGCTCTCATCCGCAGGCAGGCCTTGGTAATAGAGCGGCAACTCGATGTTCTCGACCACGTTCAGTTGCTGGATAAGGTTGTAGGACTGGAAAACGAAACCGAGGCGGGAACCGCGGATCGCGGACAACTCGTTGTCGTCCATCAGAGAGACATCGTGCCCGCCGAGCAGGTACTTGCCCGTTGTCGGCTGGTCGAGGCAGCCCAGGAGGTTCATCAAGGTCGACTTGCCGCATCCCGAGGGACCCATGATGGCCATGTAGTCGCCCTGATAGAAATCGATCGAGACGCCGCGCAGGGCCTCGACCATCACGGCGCCCATTTGGTACGTCTTGGTGACGTCTTCGAGGTGGGCGATTACTTCTCTAGCCATCGTGAACAGGTTTCCGCGCGAGCGTTAGGTGTCGCGGGCCTCCTTGGGCTCAGGCGGCTCGCCCCCCCGGCCGCCTTCCCCTACGCCCTCGCTTTCGATCAGGTCGTCCTGTTCACCGGCGCCTGGGGCAAGGAGACGCACCTCTTCGCCCTCTTCGAGCCCGCTGCGCACTTCGATAAAGTCCTCGGTAAACCCTCCCGTCGTGATAAAACGGCGCTCGGACCTGCCGTTATTGACGACATAACACACTTGATTGTCGCCAAAATACGTCACGGCCTGGATCGGGATGTATATGATGTCCTCGAGCGTTTCGATCAGGATGACGACCTCGGCGCTCATCCCCGGCCGTAGCCAGTCGTGCACACCGTCAATCCGCACCACGGTCGGATAAACTTTCAGGTCCGGGTTCATGAACATGTTCGCCGAATCCGCCAGCACCGCCACCCGTTCCACAAGTCCGGTGAGCGGCCGGTCGCGAAACGCGTCGATGCTCATCGTCACCCTCTGCCCCTTGACGACCTTCTGTACCGACGATTCGTGAATGTCTACCGTAACGCCCATCTGCGTCATGTCGGGAATCGTGATGATTTTCTGATGCCGATGAATGGAGGTGCCTTCCTTGATCGGTTCATCGTTACTACCGCGCCAAGGGTTCCTTCCACTGCTTGAGCCGTATACGACAAGACCCGGAACCAGAGCGCGAATGGTGCACATCTCAATCTGCTCTCTATACTCTTCAAGCTCTCTCGTTTCGAGTTGAAGCTTTTTCTTGCGCGACCTGAACGCGACGTCCCTTTGCGCCATCTGCGCACTAGCCTCGTACATCGTCCGCTCGAGGTCCATCAAGGCTTCTTCGTAGTCCGACAGCAGACTTTCCGCCTGTTTTTGGAAGGTGTACTCGATGTAGAGCTGCTGCGTCATCTTCGACAATTCTTGATCGAGCAATCTACTCTGCACGGTCAGGCGCTCGTCGTCGAGCTCGTTCTGCGTAATGAAGTTTTTCTCGAAGAGGCGCACCTTTCCCAATAACTTCCTTTGCGCCAGTCGATAAGCCTCGGTGCTCACAAGGACGTTGCCGTGCTGTTGGTGCAGCGTCTCTTTCGCTTCGCCGTCCTCGAGCTGGTCCACATCTGCGTAGGAGGTGAAATCGATTGCCGCGCGCGCGGCAACATACTCTGGCTCGTTTGTGAACGCAGTCTTAATGTCGAGGTCCGAGGAGGAATACTCCAATTCTTGGACTATCTTGGAAGGATCCGTTTCAGCCGGGGAAGCGTTGCCCATCCGCTGCATTATTTCGTCGGGATCCATCCCCATCCCGCGAATGCGCTCCGCCATCGCCTCCGGAATCTTTCCGTCATTAGCTTCGATCATTTTCTTGAACCGCTCGGCGGCGCCGGCCATCCCTCCGCCTTCAGCGCCGAATCCGCCGCGTGCCCCGCCAGGTCCACCACGCTGTCCTCCGAACTGGGACCGGCCCCGAGGAGGTGCGCCGCCTTCGCCACGGCTCATGCCCGGCGGCGGGCCCGAGCCTTCAGTGGAGGGGAAATTGCCCCACGCCGGCCCCTCTCCAAGGCCTTTGGTAATTGAAGTAGCGGCCGCGGCTGTGGGAAGCGGCGGCTTCTCGTTGACCCCGCCTGCGTCCGCAATCTTCTTGAGTTCAGCGGCCCCTTCATCAAGTTTGAGGTTCCCTATGATCGAATTCACTGCCTTTTTACCCAGGAACTTTTCAAAGTCCATTAGGGCGAACTTCGCTGTGAGTTCCGCCGCGGAGATCTGGCTCTGGTTCGCGCTCGCTTGAATGTCACGTTGCGCCCGGCTCTCCATGAATTGCGCTTCGGCGGTCTGAACGGATATTTCCTGGTCGTTGCTGCGCTCTACTAAATCCGCCGAATCGAGCTCAACAAGAATCAGCCCGTCTTCAACGTCTTGCGGCGTGACGAGCAAGCCCTCCTCGACAATGGATAGAATCTTGACGGTTCCCTTCAGGATAGGCGAACGGATTTCTTGGGATTCGATGGCCTGAACGTCGCCGCCCTCGGTCACGGTGATATCGAGAGCGCCGCGTTTGGCGATGAACGTGGTTCCGGAGGCGATGCCTTCGCCGCCGCGGCCGAAGAGGAGGTAGGCCGCGCCAAGAGCCAGCACGACCGCGCCGGCGATTATCGCCGCGCCGTTCCTGGAGCTTGGGCCTCCTGCCCGGGGGCCGCTGTGTTCGCTGGCTTCGTTAGGCATTTAGAATTTCCTCCCATTGTCCGTTCTTCTTCACGTGTAGGATCCCCACGTCCCGCCACAATTCTAGCAGAGAGATGGTGTGTCGCACCAGTGCGTCGGTCAGGCTGGTCTCCGCCGCGGTCAGAGCGTTCTGGGCATCTACCTGGTCATTAATGGTAGCGCCCGGCAGGCCCCCTTCGGCTTTGATAGTGATCTCCTCGACACGGCGTTTTTCCACATCGACTCTCAAGAGATTGATTTCGTAATCCTTCTGGGCCTGATCTAAAGTCCGCCACGCATTCCGCACTTGAAGTTTAATGTTGTCCGTCGCCAAGTCAAGCGTGCGCAGCGATACCTCGTAATTGATCAATGCGCGCCGGTAGTTGTTGCGTTCCGCCTTTCGATCCAAGGGCAAATCGAGATCCAGGCCCGCCGTCCACACACTATTCGCAAAATCAAAAGACGCGGGGCGGTTGCGGGATTTGCTGGGCACCGACCCCGTCAACAAGAGGCCCAGGCCGCCCTTTAAGTCGTTCGCCGCAAGCTTGATCTGCCGGAACGAGTCGTCCACGCGGTCGCGGTCGGTATGCAAGTCCAGCCGGGTCAGCAGGGCGATCTCAATGGCCTCCTCGGTGCTTAAGGTGGGGGGCTGGATGTCGCGCTCTTCCAGTGCCTTTAGCTCGGCGTCATCGAGGATCAGTGCGGCGTCGGTCGGGAAGCCGAGAAGGATTTTGAAATTGTCCAGATTACGCTTATAACCGACAATGGAGTTCGTCCAGCTCGAGTCAGCGCTCAGCACTTGAGACTCGAGGCGTGCAACCTCAGAAGCCGTCCGCTCGCCTTCCTCTTGCCACGCGCGCTCGCGCTCGTAACTCAGCCGTGAGCTCTTCAGGTTGTCGTAGTTGTTGCTTACCCTGTCTAGATTTTGAAGTACGTTGTAGTACGACTGCGCCACATCGACGGCAAAAGT
>JASJYE010000207.1 GCA_030123645.1 Candidatus Hydrogenedentota bacterium
AAGCGCCGCGGCTATTGCGGCGCTCCGGGAGGTTGCTTTTCAGAGCAGGTCCTAGTGGTCGGAATCCTCGCTCTCCGGAGCCTCGGAGGGCTCTTCGGCTTTTCCGACTTCGGCTTCTCCGGTTTGTTTGACCGGCTCGCCGTCGGCTCCGGAAGCCTCTTGTTCTTGCTGGGCCGCGTCGGCTTCAGTTTCCTCCGGGCCCCTCACGGAAGCCATCAACTCGTTCGCGGCGTCGGTGAAGGTACCGCCGGCGCCAAGCAGAGAGGCGGGCACCGAATCGCCAACGGCATCGCGAACGCTTACGGCAGAATCGTCGCCGCTCTTGCTGTAGTCCTTGATGATCTCGGCCTGCGCGTTTTTCTTGTAGGCGCGAATGCTAAGGCCGATCTTGCGGTCTGCGGGGTCGATACTGATGACTCGTGCAGTGACTTTATCCCCAATCGAGAGGACGTCCTCGGGCTTTTCGATATTGTCCTCGCTGATTTCGCTCACGTGGATCAGGCCTTCGACGCCGCCTTCGAGGCGGGCGAAGGCGCCGAAAGAGACGAGCTTGGCGATTTCCACTTCGACGTCGGAATTTATTTGAATCGATTTGCTGATCTTGTCCCACGGGTCTTCATCGAGCTGCTTAAGGCCAACGCCGATTTTCTCGTGCGCCGGATCGATATTCAGGATCTTGACATCAATTTCTTGACCTTTTTCGAGGAGTTCGGAGGGATGGTTCACTTTTTGTGTCCAGGAGAGGTCGCTGACATGGAGGAGCCCGTCGATTCCTTCTTCAATCTGAACGAAGGCGCCGTAGTCGGCGATATTTCGCACGGTCCCTTTGACGACGCTGCCCACGGGATATTTGGACTCGATCTCCATCCACGGGTTGGGCTGCGTCTGCTTGACTCCGAGTGCGATTTTTTCCTCGTCGGGCGAGACGCTGAGGATCATGACATCAACGTCCTCTTCGATGCCGACGATTTCACTGGGGTGGCGGACGCGCCGCGTCCAGCTCATTTCGCTGACGTGGACCATTCCCTCGATGCCCTCTTCCAACTGAATGAAGGCGCCATAGTCGGTCATGCTGACTACCTTGCCTCGAACGACCGTGCCGACGGGATAGCGCTTCTCGACAAAGGTCCATGGGTTTTCGGTTGTTTGCTTGAGCCCGAGGCTGATACGTTCGGATTGCGGATCGAAATTGAGGACCATCACTTCGACGTGCTCGCCGACGGAGACGGCTTGCGAGGGATGCTTGACGCGTCCCCAAGACATATCGGTGACGTGAAGCAGGCCGTCGATACCTCCCACGTCGATGAAGGCGCCGAAGTCAGTGATGTTTTTGACTTCGCCTGGGATGATCTTGCCGATCTCGATGGTGTCTAGGAGTCGCTGTTTTTCACCCGCCCGCTGTTCTTCGAGGAGTTTGCGCCGGCTGACTACAACGTTTCTGCGGCGTTTGGTGAGCTTGATGATCTTGAGCTCCATGGACTGGCCGATGTAGCGATCGAGATCGCCGGTGGGCCGCCATGTGAGCTGGCTGGCCGGCATGAAGGCGTCAATGCCGATGTCGACTTTGAGGCCGCCTTTGACCCGGCGCACGATTTTGCCTTCGATGGTGCCGTCGGCTTCGTAGATCTCCTGGATGTGTGCCCAGTTCTTAATCCTGTCGGCCTTGAGCTTCGAGAGGACGGGCATGCCCTGGTCGTCTTCGGGCGCTTCGATGTAAATGTCGAACTGATCGCCGACTTTGAGCTCCTCGGACGCGGGGAACTCGTGGGTGTCGATGACGCCTTCGCTCTTGTAGCCGATGTCGACCAGTACGCGGTCCGGGGAAACGTCCACGATGGTCCCTCTTACGACTTCGCCTTCGCGAAAGTCCTGCATCGTGGCGGCGTAGAGGGCCTCGAGATCGGATGGGCCCATTTCCTCGTCGCTGCCGAGGTCAAAGGCCTTCTCGAAAATACTGGTGTCGGGCGGGGAAGCCTTCGCGGCCTCCGAGGGGGAGGGGATTTCGTCGGTCATGGGAGGAGGTTGCCTTTTGGTTACATCACAACTGGTTACAGGGACAAGCAATCGGCGCCACATTGGCGCCCGCAAAGGAGCATAGCAGGTGGGCGCGGAAAAGTCCAAGATGACAGGCCTTTTCCGTGGGTCCGTCCCCGTCGGCGGTCCCCAAAAACGTCTCTAGCCGGAGAAGTTATCTTGTAGGCTGCGGTTTCACCTTTCGTACGGCCAAAGGTGCAGCTCGGTCCAGCCGCCGGAGCTGGAATCACCGACGGGGCGCTCGATGGGAATTGGCCTGTTATGTATTGAGGCCTCAGAGTCGTCTATAATTACGACAGCTATACCGCGGCGTTTACCACGACAAGGCTGAGGGCGGCTGCGACGGTTGGGCGCCGGGCCTTATTAAACTGCGGGGCCGAGGAGTTTCTTGATGCCTTTGGCGGCGGCGATTCCGTTTTATCTTGCGATGGCGTGTTATGTCGTGGCGGCCGGGCTGTCGTTGGCCTATGTGCGTGGGTCGGACGAGCGGGTGCTGTTTTTCGCGAAGCATCTGGCGGCGGCAGCGAATGTCGGGATTCTGCTCGTGTTTTTGTACCGCTGGTGGTCGTTCCGGCTGGTGCCGTTGACGGGAATGGTGGATTCGCTCAACCTCTTTTTGGTCTTGAGCACGGGCATCATATTGATGATCCAGCGGAACGAGAAGATGAAGCCGCTGTTGGCCTTTTACCTTCCTGCGTTGGCGATCATCGCGATTGTGAACGCAGCGGTCGCGCCACGGTATTTGGGCGAGCCGCCGACAGCTTTGAAGGGCTTACCGCTGACGATTCATGTTGGACTCGTTTTCTTGGCCTTTGCGCTGTTTTTTGTGGCGAGCATGACGAGCCTTGGCTACGTGATTAAGGCGCGCGGGCTCAAAAGCCGTGTGACGACGGGCTTCGCGGCGACGAGGCTGCCGTCGTTGGAGCGACTGGACAACACGCTCTACCGGCTGATCGGCGTGGGGTACCCGGCTTTTTTGGTGACGGCGGCATTAGGGCTGCTGTGGGCTTGGGCGGAGCGCGATCTCCTCGGAACGTACTGGTTCGTTGCACCCAAGATTCTGCTCTCGCTGGGGATGGTCGCGCTATATGCTGTGAGCTTTCATATGCGCCGCTTCGGCTTGTTGCGCGGCCCGAAACTGGCCTATTTGGTGTTTTTCGGTTTCACGTTCTTGCTCGTGACCTATCTTGTCCTCGGTGTGCTGAAAATCGAGGGCTATACCTTTTTGGAGGCGACCACATGAGATTGGTGGTCTCGGGCGTAAGCCATCACACGGGCGACGTAGAGTTGCGGGAACGTCTGGCGTTTTCCGAGGACTCCCTCCCGGAGGCCTTGTCGGCCCTGCGCAAACGGATCGCCGATGCGGGCACGGTCATTGTGAGCACTTGCAATCGCTCGGAGATCTACGTGAACCATGCCGGTGAGCCGGCGGATTTGCATCACGAGATCCGTGAATTTATCTGTGACTGGCACGGCGTGTCCGAAGGGGAACTCGGCGAAGCGCTGTATGAGTATCACGACCGGGAGGCGATCGGGCATTTGTTCCGGGTCGCATCGAGTCTGGACAGCATGGTGGTGGGGGAGGAACAGATCCTCGGGCAGGTGCATGACGCGTACATCACGGCCCACCGCGAGCAGGCGACGGACAAGGTAATGAACGTGCTGTTTCAGAAGGCATTCAGCGTTGCGAAGAAGGTCCGGTCGCAGACGCGAATCAGCGCAGGCAAGGTGTCGATCAGCTCGGTGGCCGTGGATCTGGCGGTGTCCATTTTCATGGATCTGTCGGGCGAGACGGTGCTGGTCATCGGCTCGGGCAAGATGGGCGAGCTGACACTGCAACACCTGGTGGACAAGGGTGTGGGTCACGTGATCGTGGCGAACCGCAGCCTGGAGAAGGCAGAGGGGCTCGCGCGCACGTACAACGGGGAGGCCGTTGCCCTGGCGGATTTGGACGAGGTGCTGCCGCGTGCGGACATTGTCATCAGTTCGACGGGGGCGCCGGGCGTCGTGCTTGAGGCGGCGCAGATCCACAAGGCGCTCCGGCAGCGCTCACAAAAGCCGATGTTCCTGATCGATATCGCCGCGCCGCGCGACATCGATGCGATGGCGAACGAGATGGACAATGTATATCTGTACAACATTGACGACCTTCAGGAGGTGGCGGACAAGAATATGGAGGCGCGGCGCGACGAGGTCGACCGTTGCCTGAAGCTGGTGGACGCGGGCACGGATCAATTCTGCAGGTGGCTGCGGACGCTTGCTGCGGAACCGACGATCGTGTCGCTGTCGAAAGAGCTTAACAAGGTGCGCGAGCGGGAGCTTGAAAAGACGCTGGCGCATTTGCCGAACCTCTCGGAAAAGGACCGTGAAGAGGTTGAATATCTAACCAAACGAATTGTAAACAACATTCTTCAGCGGCCGCTGACGCAGATTAAGCAGGAGGCCTATGACGAGGACCAGGTGGGGGTTCTGCAGATGGTGCGGCGGTTGTTCGGCTTGAAGGAGGGGACGTGAGGCCCGCCGTTACGATCGGGTCTCGGGGGAGCAAGCTTGCGCTGACGCAGACGGGGCAGGTTGCGGACTTGCTCAGGGCCGCATCTCCCGGCATCGTCGTAACAATAGAGACGATCTCCACGACGGGCGATCGCGTGCTCGACAAACCGCTCGCGGCTATTGGCGGTAAGGGCTTGTTCACGGCGGAATTGGAGTCGGCGCTTCGGGACGGGTCAATCGACCTGGCCGTGCACAGTTTGAAGGACCTGCCGACGGAGGAGCCCGAGGCGCTGTGCTTGGGCGCGGTACCCGCGCGGGCGACGCCGAATGACGCGCTGGTCTGCGCGAAGTGGGCCTGCCTGGAAGACTTACCGGACGGTGCGCGGGTCGGCACGTCGAGTCTGCGGCGCAGGGCGCAACTGCTGGCGCGCAAGCCCGGGCTCGTTGTGGTGGATATTCGCGGGAACGTCGATACGCGCATCGCCAAAGTGCTCGACAAGAAAGAAATGGACGCCGCAATCCTCGCGTGTGCAGGGCTGGAACGGATCGGGCGGAGGGATGCGATCGCCGAGGTCTTGCCGGTGGATGTTATGCTGCCCGCGCCGGGTCAGGGCGCGCTGGGCATTCAGGCGCGCGCGGATGACGACGAGTTGCTGGC
>JASJYE010000208.1 GCA_030123645.1 Candidatus Hydrogenedentota bacterium
GTTCACATCGTAGACCTGGACGGCGCAAAGGCCGGGCGCTGCTGCATTGAGGGCGAACTACGCGAGATGGCGCAGGCCGGCGTTTCGTTTGAAGTGGGCGGGGGAATTCGTGACCTGCCCACGGTCGATATGTTGGCGGGACTCGGGGCGAAACGCATTATTCTGGGAACGGCGGCCCACGACGATCCCGTCTTCCTTCGCGAGGCCATCGCGCGCTTCGAAGAGCGAATCGCTGTTGGCCTGGACGCAAAAGGCGGCAAAGTGGCGCTCAAAGGTTGGCTGGACGTGACGGATACCGGCGCAATAGACTTCGCCAAGCGCCTCGAAGAGGCAGGCGTCTCAAGAATCATCTACACGGACATACTGAGCGACGGCATGATGAAGGGGCCGAACATCGAGGCCACGCGGGCGCTGGCCGTCGCCGTCGGCGTACCCATAACGGCCTCGGGAGGGATGTCCTCGCTTGCCGACATCGAGGCGGTGCGCGCACTCGCTGTCTACGGCGTGGATGAAGTTATTATCGGCAGGGCCCTCTACCTTGAAACCTTTACCCTAGGCGAGGCCATCGCAGCGGCGGGCGTCGAATGAGCTCGCGCTTTCAGCCATTGATACACTATGTGAATGAACATGGCAAAACTGTTTGATACGGTCACGATTATCGGCGTAGGTCTTCTCGGCGCCTCGCTGGGACTGGCCTTGAAGCAGAAGGCCCTTGCCGGCACGGTACGCGGTGTGGGCCGTCGCAGGCCCTCTCTCGACAAGGCCCTTGAAATCGGCGCGATTGACGAAGCCTACCTCGAAGTAGCCGAGGCCGCAACGGGCGCGGACCTTATTGTAATCTGTACTCCCGCCGCGGCCGTCCCGCAGGTCTTAGACGCCGTCAGGCCCGTGTGCGGGAAGTCCGCTGTCGTCACCGACGTCGCAAGCACAAAGGCCGTCCTCTGCGCCCACGCAAAACAATCATGGGCCGAGCCCTATCGATTCGTCGGCAGTCATCCCATGGCGGGCTCGGAGAAATTCGGGCCGGAACATGCCAAAGCGGAGCTATACAGCGGGAGCGTTTGTTTCGTCGAGCAGTTCAACGGGCATGCCGAGGAAGCCCACACGGCGGTCATGGACCTGTGGGAAAAGGTCGGCGCCCGCGTAGTCCAGGTCGAGCCGGAGATGCATGACGCCATGGTGGCCAAGACGAGCCACGTTCCCCACATCGTGGCTTCGGCACTATCGCAGTTGATAGAGAACGGAGGCGCAGAGGGAGCCCCATTTATCGGAAGCGGCTTTATCGATACGACGCGTGTCGCTGAAGGGCGCCCCGAAATATGGCGCGACATTTGCCTGACGAATCCCGAGGCGATTGAGACAAACCTCTCGGAAGTGATTCGTCTTCTTAGGGAGGCCGCCGATGCGGTCACCCGGCTCGACGGCCCGCAACTCGAAAAGTTCTTTCGAAAAGGGCGCGATGCACGACTAAGGGCCCTAGAGCGATGAAGGGGGTTTTCATTACCTTCGAAGGGATCGAGGGCTGCGGCAAGAGCACGCAGACACATCTGCTCAGCCGCCATCTCGAGGCCGAAGGCCACGACGTCGTCGTGACCCGCGAACCCGGGGGAACGCCCATTGCCGAGGCCGTTCGGGAGATCCTCCTCGATCCCGCCAACGAGGCCATGACGCCCCTGACGGAGCTCCTGCTGTACGAGGCCGCGCGCGCGCAGCACGTGCACGAACTGATTCGCCCGGCGATCGAGGCCGGTTCAGTCGTCCTGTGCGACCGTTTTTTTGACTCGACAACCGCGTATCAGGGCGCCGGTCGCCGGCTTCCCGACATCGATTTCGAGAGGCTGCATGCACTGGCGACCGGCGGCCTGAGTCCCGACATGACTATCTTCCTCGACCTTCCCGTGGACGTGGGCCTAAAAAGAGCTACAGACTTTTCGGCTCCGGACCGCATCGAAGGCGAAGCGATTGAATTTCATGAGCGCGTGCGCCGAGGATTTCTCGATCTGGCCGAAAGGCATCCGGAACGCATAAAGTCGCTGGACGCAACCGGAAAGCCGGAGGACATCGCCATCGCCGTCTCCGCTCTCGTCGATCCCCTCGTTGAATCGTGACGCTTCAAAGCGCCATGATGCCGTCATGACGATTTTCGACACGATCAAGGACCAAGATGTCCCGCTCCGCCTGGTTCGCAATTTCATCAAGCGAAAGCGGGTCCCGAATGCCCTCCTTTTTTGGGGTCCGTCCGGCGTTGGCAAGGGGCTCACGGCTATCGCGCTGGCCAAGGTCCTCATGGCGCCCGATGAAGAAGGAGATCAGGGGTCGCTCGCCGCCCGTAAGATCGATCACGGCAACCACCCCGACCTGCACGTCCTAAGCCCTGTCAAGAAATCGCGAATCATCGACGTCGACGCCATTGACTTCATCATTGAGTTTGCCTCGCTTCATCCGATCGAAGCCGACAGACGGGTCTTCATCATCCACGAAGCGGACAGAATGCGCGCCCCTGCCCAAAACCACCTTCTGAAAACTCTCGAGGAGCCGCTCGGGAAATCGCTGTTCATTTTGATCACCGAGCATCCGCAGCTCCTGCTGCCTACGATACGCTCGCGATGCCAGCGCGTCCGCTTCGGCCGCCTTCGCGCCGAAACAGTCAAGGAAATACTTCTTCGTGACCGCGACGTCTCGCCCGGGCAGGCCGAGGCGGTCGCCTCTGTAGCCGAAGGGCAGATGACACGCGCATTCGATCTGATTGATACCGACAAACGCGATGTCGTGTTGGACGTCGTCCGGAGGCTCAGTGAAGGGGAGGACCCTATGGCCGTCTCCGAAGAGTTTTTAAAATACGTCGCCTCTCAAAAGAAGCACTTCGAAACGGGCGTCAAGGCTGCCGCCGAAGCCACGGGATCGCCCGAGTTAACGCGTGAAGATCGCGCTCAGCTCAGAGACGAGCAGGCCGCCCTGGTGGATGCGCTCTGCCGACATGATATAATGGAGATGCTTTACTTGATGGAAGTGTGGTACCGCGATGTGCTGGTCTACAGCGCCACCGGCAACGCGGAATTCGTACTGAATAAAGACCAAATGGCGCTTTTGGAATCTGCCGGCGTCTCCGACCCCGATGCGAAAATCGGGGCCGTAGAGAAGTCCAGGCGGTACTTGGAGCGATTTCTTAACGAAGAGCGCGTTTTTCGCGACCTCTTCTTTGCGCTCGCGAACTGAAGTTCGTACGCTGAGCGAGGAGTTTAGTCCATGGCGCAAACCGTCAAGGTGCGGCTGCGCAAGCCCGGCCGCGTCTTTACCTTCATAAGCAGGAACCTCCCCCTCTATCGGAACGATACGTGCATCGTGCGAAGCGACCGCGGGCTCGAGTACGGCGTGTGTGTCATGCCGTCCGAAGAGTGCTCGTCCGCGGAGGAAGAGCGCTACAAGATGAGCGTCGTGCGGCGCTCCACGCACCACGACGACACCACCTACCGTCAGATAGGGATCGACGAAGAGCGGGCGCTGAGCAAATGCCGAGAAAAGATTGTCGAGCGCGATCTTCCCATGAAACTCGTTGAATGCGAATACGCCTTCGACCGCAAGAAGGTCATTTTCTACTTCACCGCCGAGGACCGGGTCGATTTCCGAGAATTAGTGCGCGACCTGGCACAGGACCTCAAGGCGCGCATCGAGTTGCGCCATATCCAGGTGCGCGACGAGGCCAAAATCGTCGGCGGCATCGGCACCTGCGGCCGCGAACTATGCTGTACGACCTGGATGCGAGAGTTCGTTCCTATTTCCATGAAGATGGCCAAACGGCAAAATCTGTCGCTCAACCCGGCGAAAATCAGCGGACAGTGCGGCCGGCTGATGTGCTGTCTCAGCTACGAGAACGACCAGTATTCAAAGGCGAAGAAGGCATCCACGAAGGCCGAACCCTCGCCCGATCTGGCGGAGATCCGCGACCGTATGGAGGCGGAGCCTACCGAGGCCGTCCAGGCTCTTAAGGACTCCACGCTGCACGATGTCATCGAAGACGAACTCCCGGTGCCGCAAGTGGACGCCACCGCCGGAGTGGCCGAAACGGAAGATCTGCCGCAGGAGCGAAGCGAGTCGCCTGCCTCGTTGGAGAGCAGCGAGGATTCCGGCGATCGGACTCCCGAAAAGACGAAAGAAGCCTCCACTCAAGGCGGCGATAAGGGAGCGGAGGGCGGAGCTGGACGCCGTCGGCGTCGCCGCAAGCGGCGTAGGGGGAAAGGAGGCCAAGGCAATCAGGGAAACAGTTCCTCGTAATGCCTCTCGTCGATTCGCATTGCCACCTTCAAGATTCGGCCTTTGACGCCGACCGCGGGGAGCTTCTCTCGCGCGCTCTCGAGGCCCTGGACTGGCTCGTCGTAATCGGCGATGACCTCCCCACCAGCCGCGCCGCCGTGGACCTCACGCAGCCGGGCGTATATGCGAGCGTCGGGATTCATCCCTATCACGCCGCAACGGTGGATGCCCCAGCGCTCCAGGACCTTCGTGAGCTGGCGCGATCGCCCCACGTGGTCGCGATTGGCGAAATTGGCCTGGACTATTTCAAGCACAACGATACTCCCCGCGACGTCCAGCAAAGCGCTTTTCAGCAGCAGCTCGAACTCGCCGCGTCGCTCGAGCTACCCGTCGTCATCCATAACCGGGAATCCGAAGAAGATCTTGCCGCGATTGTCGATGCGCATCATGCCCGGCTACCGGGCGGCGTCATGCACTGCTTCGCGGGGTCCACGGCCTTCGTCGAGCGCGCGCTGAGCTGGGGCTTCTATATCTCCTTCGCCGGCAACGTGACCTTTCCGAAGGCCGAAGAGTTGCGCGCCGCCGCGAGGGCCGTCCCCTTGGAGCGCCTCCTTATCGAGACCGACGCCCCATACCTGGCTCCGCAAGCCGTCCGCGGCAAGCGCTGCGAGCCTGCCTTCGTTAGGTACACGGCCGAGCATCTTGCCGAGCTCAAAGGGGTTGCCCTCGAAACTCTCTGCGCCTCCACGGCAGAAAATGCCGCACGGCTCTTCAGCGTTTCTTTCTAGAAGCTATCCCAAAACCGAATAGCCGACTGGATGCGAGGTCTCTTTGAATAATTCGAGGCTATCCAGTTATGAGATTGCTTCGCTGCGCTGTTAAGGAAGCAATTCTCAATGTGTCCGCAAAAAAGGGACAGACACGTCTC
>JASJYE010000209.1 GCA_030123645.1 Candidatus Hydrogenedentota bacterium
CCAACGAGTTTGGCGCCGGAACGTCCGGTCTCGTACCGGAACGTCCGGTCTCGTATTGGCGCCGGGGTATCTTTTTTTCTAGGGGGGAATGAAATGGTGCCGGAGAGAGGACTTGAACCTCCACGGGGTTGCCCCCACATGGTCCTGAACCATGCGTGTCTGCCAATTTCACCACTCCGGCATGTGAAGATGATCGGGGCAGGACGTTGATCGTATCGGAGGGGCCTGCTGAGTGTCAATTGCTACTTATTCCTGGGCGGGGTGCATGCGGCGTAATTTTACCTGGCACCGGCGTCACTGGTACAATTAGCGCTTGATCCCGCCTGGTTTCGTCGCTTCTCTGCTCGCACAACGCAGGGGCCGGGTGTGGACGGGCCGTCAAGCGCCGGGAGTGGCAGGTGGTGCTAGAACGAAGTGAAGCGTTGGTGTTGCGGGACGTCGATTTCAGCCAAACCAGCCGGATCGTGACCTTTCTCTGCCCGGTGCGGGGCCGGATGGCGTGCATGGTGAAGGGCGTCCGGCGGCCCCATAGCGTGTTGGCAGGGTTGTTGGACACGTATCGCCGCTTGGAAATTGTGTATACATGGAAAGACTCGCGCGGGGTGCAGCAACTGACCGACTGCAGCCTGCTGGAAGCCTACGACGGGGTGAGGGAAGATTTGGAAAAGTCGATGTATGCGGCGTTGCCGCTCGAGCTAGCGTATACCGTGGCGCACGAGAATGAGCCGTCGCATGGGCTGTACGCGGCTCTCGTCGCGGGTCTGGAAGGCCTCGAGCGATGGACCGGCGACATCCGGTTGTACACCGCTTGGTTCATGGTGCGGCTTCTCTCCGCGTCAGGCTTCGCGCCGTCCGTCCGGTCGTGTTGTGCCTGCGGCGGCGAGGTATCGGCAGCTCCAGGCTTTTCGTATGAGGGCGGCGTGACCTGCGGGCGTTGCACAAGCGATCGAAGATTGACTCCCGAGGCCTTCACCGCGTTTTCCGCGATCTCGGATAGTGAGGCGGCTTGCCCGGAGGCGGCTGAGGCCGTGGCGGAGGTATTTGAGACGCTATGCCGCTACGCTTCGCGCCAGCTCGAACATGATTTTCGAAGCACGCGTGTGTTGGAGCAAATGTTCGGCCGCGCGGAGACGGCACGGCCCGGGGGCGAACAATGATTTTCTGCGGGCGACGTGAGCTCTGGTGAGTACATCCATCGAACATATCCGGAACTTCAGCATCATCGCGCACATCGATCACGGGAAGTCGACGCTCGCGGATCGTCTACTGCAGCTCACGGGGACCATCGGCGAGCGTGAGCTGAAGGAGCAGACCCTCGACACGATGGAGTTGGAGCGCGAGCGCGGCATCACGATTAAGTCCGTCGCCGTGTGTATGAGCTATCAGGCCGCGGACGGGAACCAGTACACGCTGAACCTTATCGACACGCCCGGCCACGTGGACTTCGCCTACGAAGTCTCGCGCAGCTTGGCCGCATGCGAGGGTGCGCTGCTGCTCGTCGACGCCGCACAGGGCGTCGAGGCGCAGACGCTGGCCAACGCGTACAAGGCCATCGAGCAAGACCTCGAAATCATTCCCGTAATCAACAAAGTGGACCTACCCAGCGCCGACATCGAGTCGGTCAGACAGCAGATCGAGGACCTCATCGGGTTGGACGGTACGCAGGCCCTCGAAGCCAGTGCAAAGACAGGCCTTGGCACCGAAGAGATACTCGAGGCCATCATCCAGCGGATTCCCGCACCCAGCGGCGATCGCGACGCACCCCTCCGCGCACTCATTTTCGACGCCGTGTACAATCCCTATCGTGGCGTCATCGTCTACTTCAGGCTCATCGACGGCCGCATCGCCACCGGGATGAAAATCGTCATGATGTCGACCGGCGAACGCTTCGACGTGGTCGAAGTCGGCGTGCTTTCACCCGGCATGACGTCCCGGGATGCGCTCCAGGCCGGCGAAGTGGGCTACCTAATCTGCAGCATCAGATCGCTGGACAGCACCAAGATCGGCGACACCGTCACCGACGCCGCACGGCCCGCGGCCACGGCCTTACCGGGCTACAAAGAAATCATGCCGGTCGTTTTCTGCGGCATGTATCCCGCCGCCACCACCGACTTCAACGAGTTGCGTAGCGCCCTCGAGCGCTTGCGCCTAAACGACGCCTCCTTTACCTATCAGGCCGACAGTTCCGACGCCCTGGGGCTTGGGTTCCGCCTGGGCTTCCTCGGGCTGTTGCATATGGAAATCGTTCAGGAGAGACTGGAACGCGAATTCGACCTTACGCTCGTCACCACCGTGCCCAACGTGTCCTATCGCGTGAAGATGACGAACGGCGAGACGCTGCAAATTGAAAACGCCTCAAAGATGCCGCCCGTGGGCGAAATCGACGTATTCGAGGAGCCCTACATCGAAGCGGATATTATTTGTCCCACGGAGTACCTGAGCGCAGTGATAGAATTGTGCAAAAAGAAGCGGGGTACGCACGTGCGCGTCGACTACATCGACGCCCGGCGATGCATGGCCGTGTACCGGATGCCCCTCGCGGAAATCGTGCTCGATTTCTATGACAAGCTGAAGACAATTACCCGCGGCTACGGCTCTCTCGAGTACCGCCTGATCGGATACCAGCCCGGCAACTTGGTCAAATTGGACATCCTGCTCAACGGCAACCGCGTCGACGCCCTGTCCTGCATCGTGCACCGCGAACGCGCCGTATGGGTCGGGCGCTCACTCGCCGCGAAACTGCAAAAACTCATCCCGCGACAGCAATTCGAGGTCGCGATCCAGGCCGCGATAGGCGGCAAGATCATCGTACGCGAGACGGTGAAGGCGCTACGCAAAAATGTCACCGCCAAGTGCTACGGCGGCGACATTACACGCAAACGCAAGCTCTTAGAAAAACAAAAAGCCGGTAAGAAGCGCATGAAACAGGTAGGCAGCGTCGAAGTGCCGCAGGAAGCCTTCATGGCCCTGCTGAAAGTCAACGAAGACGGAAATTAGAAGTAGTGGCCGATTCGAGGCAGCGTGAGATGCGAAGTGCGTAGCGCGTAGTTCCGTTGGCGATATGGACGGGCCCGAAGGGGCTCGGGAGGGTTCGTTCCGAAGGTGACGGCAAAAAAAAAGAAATCTAAGAATGCCCGGAGTCAGGGCGGGGCAAGTGGCCAACCCTCCGGTGAGCCGAGCGGCGGTTCCGGTCGAGCCCTGTTCCGAACGATTATCGAGTGGACGAAGAGCATTGGAATCGCCATTCTCCTGGCCATGCTGATCCGGTGGCCGGTCGCGGAGCCCTTCAAAATCCCGTCGGGCTCGATGGAGCCGGCCCTGCACGGCGACGCGCGAATGCTCCACGGCGACCGAATTTTCGTGAACAAGCATGCCTACGGCGTGCGCTTTCCATTCAACGGGTTCCGCGTTCCGTTTTCGCATAATACGATTTGGTACACGGACAAGTGGCTTTGGAAGGGTCCATCGCCGGAGCGCTGGGACATCGTCGTGTTCAAGTCCGCCGAGCACGCGGTCGAGCACGATACGCTGGTCAAGCGTGTCGTAGGGCTTTCCGGGGAACAGGTCCTGATTCGTGGCGGCAGGATTTTCATCAACGGGGATGCGGTCGATTTTCCCGAGGATATGGCGCCCGTTATTTACACGCAAGCGCCGACCAGCAACGGGTATGGCCTGCGTCCTGATGAATCCCATTCAGTGGTCCCCGAAGGGCATGTGTTCTTGCTCGGAGACAATAGCGATAGCAGCCGCGACGGGCGCTGGTTCGGCTGGATGCCGGAACATCACTTGTTGGGCCGCGTGACGAGCGTTTGGTTCCCGGTTTCTCGGTGGCATGATTTCACGGGATTTACGCGCTCGTGGTGGTGGGGTGGCAGCTTCGCCTTGTTAGGGGCTTACTTGCTCCTTCGCATGTTCTTTGGGCGATCGGCCGGCGTTTATGCTGAAGGCCTCATGGGGCTGCTACGGCGCGGCGAGCACGTGTTCATCCGTTTCTCGCTCGGCCTTCCCATTCCGTTCACAGGGCGTCGCGTCGGCCGGGGGCGGGACCTCAAACGGGGCGAGGTCGTGTTGTATCGAACTCCGCGCGGCGCGAAGGACATGCCCGTGATGCTCTTAGGCGTCGTGGCGGGCATGCCGGGCGAGCGTGTGTCCATCGAAGAGGGCAAGATACATATCGATGGAAATCCGGTGTCGGATCCCCCCGTCTTCGCCGAGGCGGTTTTTCCCGCGGACGGCCGGCCGGGGAAGTACGGTGTGTCGAAGAAGAAAGAGTTTTCGCAGGTGCCTGAAGACCACTTCTACATTCTGACAGATGGAAACGGCGATGTGCCTGACAGCAGGGTGCTCGGCTGGGTGCCGCGCGGTATGGTTGTCGGGCCGGCGGATTGGGTGTGGTGGCCCGTGACACGATTGCGGCGTGTGGGGAAGGCTTGAGGATCGATCCAAGGTCGTCCCGTCCTGCCCTTATTCATTCAATCGTTCGATGATGTGTAGGTTGTTCAGGTAAAAGGCAAATGCCACGAACAAGATTAGGACAATCATGAGCAGCACACGGAGCCACAGTGGGGCGCGATTGGCTTGTTTGGGCGGCGGTTCTTTTTCCGCGTCCATCCTTGGGCCTGCTCCTCTACCGGGCTAGCGACTTCACTATTATCGGGTCTGGACCTCGAGGCGGTCAATAGCGCGGCGGTCGATCTGTTGAATCCCTCTTTGTGTCATCCTGAGCGCAGCGAAGGAACTCTTCAAAGAAGGGACTCTCCCGTTCAGGAGATTCTTCACTAGCGCTCAGAACGACAGGAAAGGCTTGGGTGAGGTCGGGAGGTGCTGGGCGTGGAAGATTTTTGACCACAAAGTCACCAAGAGCACGAAGAGAGAGTGTTAGCCGCCGATGAGTGGTGACGGATTGCGATGGCTCTGTAGGGGCGGGTTTCTAAGCCGTCCAATCTTGTTCATCGTGTAAATCATGTCTAAGAAACAGATGCAGCGTGGAGCTTGCCCCAGCCGATTCACGTGGCGATCGCGGCCTCTAGAGATTACGCCCACGCCCCTCTGTCATCCTGAGTGCAACGAAGGATCTCTTGGACTGGATAACTCGACTAATGAAAAAGATTCTTGCTAAATAGCCGAACATCAACCTCGGACATTCTTGGTTGCAGTATCAAAACTGGA
>JASJYE010000530.1 GCA_030123645.1 Candidatus Hydrogenedentota bacterium
ACCTCGCGGATTCGACCGCGCTCAAGACTGCGCAGGGCGACGTAGCAGTCGGCGATCTAATCGCCCGCCACTGCGGCCACCCCCGCTTCAAAGACCTCCTAGGCCGCATGAGCTTTCCGGAACGCTAAATCAGCCACAGAGAACACAGAGAGCACAGAGGCATTTTGAGCAGGAATCTCGGGAACAATGGTGAACTCATTATTAACGCAGATTCATTGAGCGAAGCGAATAGGGCATTCTCTGTGGCCTCTGTGGCTCAGTGTTAATGGAAGCGCATGGCTGAAGAATGGCCTCTGCGAAACCGCATCCCACACTCGAGGTCTTGGCCAGCCGCGATGTCCGCTTTTTTGTGGCGAGCCGCTTTTTCTCGGCGACGGCGCAGAGGCTCATGGGGGCGACGATCGCCTGGCACATCTTCGCGATTACGGGATCTGCTTTCTGGCTTGGTCTGATCGGCATCGTCCAATTCCTGCCCGTCCTACCCATGAGCCTTCTCGGCGGCGCCGTCGCGGATGCGTACGACCGGCGCCGCATTGCCTTGCTGGCCCAAGGCGCGGCGCTGCTTTGTTCAACGTCGCTCTGGCTCGCATCGGCGCGCGGCGAACCCTCAATCGCCCTGATTCTTGGCGTGGTATTCCTCATATCGATTGCCAATGCCTTCGAGAATCCCGCGCGATCCGCGCTCCTCCCAACGCTGGTTCCGCGCAATCTCTTTGTAAACGCCGTGACACTCCACGCAACTGCGCAAAATCTCGCGTGGATGACCGGGCCTGTACTGATGGGTTTTCTGATTGACCTCTATGGGGTGTCGGCATCGTATTCGGCCAACGTCTTCTTGCTCCTGGTCGGGCTCGCATTGCTTGCGTGCGTGCGCGCACGCACGGCACACGAGGAAAAACGGGGCGTGACACTCGCGGCGATTCGGGAGGGCATATCGTTTGTGCGCCACCGCTCAGTCATCTGGTCGTGCATGGTGCTGGACCTGTTTGCGGTCATCTTCGCGGGCGCGACGGCGCTGCTGCCCATCTACGCGAACGATATCCTTCAGGTGGGCGCGCGCGGCTACGGGATCCTCAGCGCGTCCTTGGAAATGGGCACCTTCCTGATGGCAGCCTTGCTGCTCATCCTTCCGCCAATCGTGCGGCCCGGCCGCGCGCTCCTCTTCGCCGTGGGCGTATACGGCCTCGCGACAATCGTCTTCGGGTTTTCGCGATGGTTTCCGCTCTCAATCGCCGCATTCGCGCTCGCCGGCATGGCCGATCAGGTCAGCATGGTCTGCCGCTCGACGATCATTCAGTTGTCCACCCCGGACGCGTTGCGCGGGCGCGTGAGTTCGGTTAACATGGTCTTCATCAACGCATCGAACCAGCTCGGTATCGCGGAATCCGGCTTCTTGGCCGCCGTGACGAATGCCGTTTTTTCGGTTGTGGCCGGTGGTTTTGCCTGCCTCGGCGTCTTAGGCATCGTAGCCGCAAGGGTGCCGTCGCTCAGGCACTACCGC
>JASJYE010000531.1 GCA_030123645.1 Candidatus Hydrogenedentota bacterium
TGTCAGGAAGCGCGCGTTCGTTGACCCCTCGCGGGTGAGGGTGGGATCAAAGTTGGTATCTTTTTGGTCGCCCGGCTCGCCGACCGTGATATTGATGAGACTGCTTAGCCTCAGAAGCGGGATCGCCCTCGCAAACACGCCGGTGGGGAGTTGGAACCTAGCGAAAGGGTCAGCCAACACAACCGGGGTGAATGATTTCATCGTCACCGAAACGCGGATCTCATTTGTGAAGATGTTCTCTTCATAGGTCGCGCGCAGGGGCCACCACTTGCCCTCTCCGATGTTCCCGAATCTCTCACTAATCATCGGCAGGATGAGGTCCGTCAGCATCTTGCGCTTGCCGACGCCACGTTTGGCCTTGGCCCGGATGTCGAAAGTGACCTGCGCCGGTTCGGGATGAGTGAAATCCTCGGTCCAGGTGGCGTCCACCGATTGCAGGAAATGGTGCCACCCGATTTCGAGTTCCTGATCCTCGTATTGAAAGCGAAGCACCAGGCCGTTCGGCGAGATGCCGAAGGTTGCCGAGTTCCGTTTCCACCCCCTGGGAACGGGGACGTACGCTTGCCCGATGGCAGCTTGCACGCTCGGACCATGCTCTGTGTCCGTGTGCTTGTCGGGGATGCGCAGCTCGCCCGTGACGCGCCGGACTACCGTGCCGTCCTGTGCATAATCGAAGTCCGCCGCGAAGGTCTTGTACAGCACTTGCGGCAAATCGCTCTGATTCAGATCGCAGGGCAGTATTGCGAAGTCGATGGTCCAGGTAATGTGCGCGCCCAGCCCCTTGTAGAATTGCTCGACGTTCAAATCGCGTGGCTTAGGGCCGCTGTTGATGTCCGGCTGAGCGCCCACCGTCCCGCCGCCCGCCGGATAGATGTCGTGGTAAATGTTCGTCTTGGTGCTGTCGGAGGCCACGATCAGCCGCCCGCGCGGAGTCATTATCTGCTGCTGAATCGAGCGCAGCTTGGCGTAGAACGCGGACTCGGTGGCTTCGATGAATCGAGCGCGAAGCGTCAGGCTGATCTCGATATGCGACGCGCTGATATCGTCGTCGGCGTAGACGGTGCGCTCGGTGAAGCGCTCGATGCGCGAAAGCTCCAGTTCGACCGCTGCCCCGCCCGGTGGTGTGTATTCGATGTAACCGGCCATCAGGCAAACACGTCCTTTAGCTCGGCTGCGAACATATCTTCATACTGCGCCGGGATCAGCGAATCGCTGGGCTGGCTCTGGCGAAGCGCTCTGGCAATCGCGCGGGATAGATCGTCTACGCTTTTCGCGCTCAACTCCACTGCGGCCGACGGCGCGGGCGTTGCGGGTTTTGGGGCGGTTCCAGGGACCGCAAGGGCTGCGGGCGCTGCGGCCGGGGAAGGTGTTTCCAGCGCGGGCGTAGGGGCAGTCCTGAACTTCTTACTGCCATCTCCGCCGACCTGCTCAAGCCCTTGATTGACGCGGATCAGGTCGGTCACGCCGATCTTGATGAAGTCGCTGATCCGTAAGAAAGCTA